>JBJEYG010000134.1:0-1913 GCA_051886555.1 Gemmiger sp. | reverse complement strand
TGAGGCCGAAAACCGCATGCACACCATCAAGGCGGTCATGGCGGCCACGCTGGGCGCCGAGTTTTAACCGGGATCTGCGGCCGGGGCGGGGGAGACGTTCCCCCGCCCCCGGCCGCTTTTTGGGTTGCAAAACCCCGGCGTTTGCGGTATACTCTGCTGTGCGGGGCGGCGACCCCGTCCCGTAAATATGCGCTGTACTCCGAAGAAGAGACGGCAGCAGGAGGAAATTGAATATGAAAAACTCTCAAAGCAACATCCGTTGGCTGACCCAGCTGGCCTTGCTGGTCGCGATCATTCTGGTCATGTCCTACACCCCGCTGGGCTACCTGCCCCTCGGCCCGCTGAACTGCAGCCTGCTTTCCATTCCCGTGGCCATCGGCGCCATGACGATGGGCCCCGCAGCGGGCGCGATTTTGGGCGGCGTGTTCGGCCTGACCAGCTTCCTGAACGCAGTCGAAGGCAAAAGCGCCATGGGCGCGGCGCTGTTTGCCGCAAGCCCGGTGGGCTATTTCGTTATGGCAGTGGTGGCCCGCGTGCTGATGGGCTGGCTGTGCGCGCTGGTGTTCCGGCTGGCGCAGAAGCTGCTGCCTGGCAGGGAAAAGACCACCTGCGCCATCGGCGGCTTTGCGGCGCCGTTCCTCAACACGGTGTTCTACATGGGCTTTATGGTGCTGCTGTTCTACAACACCGAGTATGTGCAGAAACTGGTGGCCGCCAAGGGCGCGGCGAACCCCTTTATGTTCGTGGTGCTGATGGTGGGCCTGCAGGGCACGGTGGAATGGATCGTCGGCTGCGTGATCGGCGGCGCGGTCAGCGTGCCGGTGCGCGCTTATCTGAAAAAGAGCGGCGCCAAACGGAACTAAATACACAAAACCGGATTCCCGCCGGGGCGTTTGCCCCGGCGGGTTTCTGGTAGAAGCACAACGAAGCAATCCGTTTCCCGGGAAAGGAGGGCGGCGGCATGGCAAGGGTCATCTTTCATGTGGACGTGAACTCGGCGTTTCTGTCCTGGAGCGCCGTCAAGCTGCTGCGCGCGGGCGGTGAAACCGACCTGCGCACCGTTCCGGCGGTGGTGGGCGGCGATGAGGAAACGCGTCACGGCGTGGTGCTGGCAAAAAGCATTCCCGCCAGGCGGTTCGGCATCCACACCGGCGAGTCGCTGTTCGCCGCCCGCGCCAAGTGTCCCGGTCTGATGGTCACCCCGCCGGACTTCGACTGGTATGTGCAGAACAGCAAGGCGCTCATCGCCATTTTGCAGGACTACACCCCCGACATCGAGCAGTACAGCATCGACGAGGCGTTTCTGGACATGACCGGCACCGAAGGACTTTCCGGCCCGCCGCTCACCGCCGCGCGCACCATCAAAAACCGGGTCCGGCGCGAACTGGGCTTTACGGTCAACATCGGCATCTCGGAAAACCGTCTGCTTGCCAAGATGGCCAGCGACTTTGAAAAGCCCGATAAGGTCCACACCCTCTGGCCCAGCGAGATCCGGCGCAAAATGTGGCCGCTGCCGGCGGGGGCGCTGTTCGGCGTCGGGCCGAAAGCGAGCGGGCGTCTGGCAGACGCCGGGCTGCTGACCATCGGCGACGTGGCCAACGCCGACCCCGCGCTGCTGACCGGCATGTTCGGCGCGCGGGGCGCGGTGTTCCGCGACTACGCCAACGGCATTGAGAGCGAGCCGCTCACCAAAGAGAGCGCCCGCGAGTCCAGCTACGGCAACAGCACCACGCTGCCCAAAGATCTGACCCGCCCGGCTGAGGCGGACACCGTATTGCTGGCGCTGGCCGACTCGGTGGGGACGCGTCTGCGGGCGGACGGCAAAGCCGCGCGGGTGGTGGCGGTTCAGCTGGTGGACAACGCCTTCCGCCGTACCAGCCACCAGATCAGCCTGCCAAGCCCCACCAACTCCA
>JBJEYG010000133.1:0-1940 GCA_051886555.1 Gemmiger sp. | reverse complement strand
CACGCTGGCATTGGTCAGCTTTTCCAACTCCAGCAGGTGATACAGCCCCAGGCCAGTGCCTGCGGTGATATGGTCAATGACCACGCCGTTTTGAATCTCATCCACGTTTAACATTCAAAAGCCACCTCCCCGGTTTTGGGATCTTTCAGCTCCAACAGTGTCATAATCAGCGCCATGCGCATGTACACACCGTTTTGTACCTGCTCAAAATAGGCGGCGCGCGGGTCGTTGTCCACGTTTAATGTGATCTCGTCCACACGGGGCAGGGGATGCAGCACCGCCAGGTCGGGACGGCCCAACCGCATCTTTTCCTCATCCAGCACATAGGTGCCTTTCAGACGAATGTAGTCTTCCTCGTTGAAGAAGCGCTCACGCTGTACGCGGGTCATATACAAAATGTCCAGATCCGGCAAAGCGCGTTCAAGACTGCGCGTTTCCAGGTAAGGAATGTCGTTGGGAACAAGCACTTCCTCAATGATGTAATCGGGTACGCGCAGTTCCTCAGGCGAGATCAGCACAAACTGCATCCCCGGATAGCGTGACAGGCTCTTGATAAGGGAATGGACGGTGCGGCCAAATTTCAGGTCACCGCAGAAGCCGATGGTCAGGTTATCCAGACGGCCTTTGCGGCGGCGGATGGTCATCATGTCCAGCAGCGTCTGGGTGGGATGACTGTGGCCGCCGTCGCCTGCGTTGATAACCGGAATGGGCGAGTAACGGGACGCCCGCAGCGGCGCGCCTTCCTTGGGATGGCGCATGGCTGCAATATCGGCGTAGCAGCCCACAACACGGATGGTGTCCGCTACCGTCTCACCCTTGCTGGCGCTGGATACATTGGCTGAGGGGAAGCCCAGTACCTGCCCTCCCAGATTCAGCATGGCTGCTTCAAAGGAAAGCCGCGTGCGGGTGGATGGTTCGTAGAACAGAGTAGCCAGTTTTTTTCGGGCAGCCACATCGGCATAAGCGGCCGGATCATCGTGGATGCGGTCGGCCAGATCCATCAGCGCAGTGGTCTCGGCTACAGTAAAATCCAGAGGGTCGATCAGATGGCGCATAAACACATCTCCTTATAGCAGTTTTCGCAGCATGGCGAAATCAAAGAAATCGGTATAGTAAGTAAAGCAGCGCATGACCGGGCGGCACAGACGGGAATAGCAGGTTTCGTCCAGCATCAACAATGCCTTGTCGGGAGTGAGACCCAGCAAACGACGCACAGCAGGATCCCCCACGACAGCGCTCACATGGGTCACTGAACTGGCCGTCTGAATGTCGCAGTAGCGACGCAGCAGTTCAAAGACCGGGACGGAAAAATCGGCGCTGTCCAGTTTTCGGTCGCCGAACAGCTTCAATGGGATCATGTCGGTGGAGTAAATGACAGGCGTATCATCGGCGAGTACCCGCTTACAGATGCAAAGTACCGTTTCACCCGGCTGCAGTTCCAGGCTGGCAGCCAGCTTTTCATCGGCTTCCTGCCGAATCACCTGCACATGGTCGCTGCGGGGGTGAAATCCGACAGCCTCGATCATCGAGTAGAATTCCAGCTTCTGATCCAGACGATTGTCCAGCTGCACGACGCCGTGGTTCACAACCGTGCCGATGCCGCGTACCCGTTCAATGTAACCTTCCCGTTCCAGCTCGCTCAGCGCATCACGAACCACCGTGCGGCTCACCCCCAGCGACTCAGCCAGCTCCGTTTCGGCGGGCAGGCGGTCGCAGCCGCGGTAGCGTCCGGTGCGAAGTTCGCTTGTCAGCCGCTCTACCACCTGAGCACTTATCAGCGCGCCGCCCAGCCGGTTTGCTGCGATACTGCTTTCGCTTTTTTTCATCGGTAACCAACTTTCTGCACGGCCACAGCCGCGTACTTTCCTTGGCGCACCGCCGCGAATGGCGCGCCTCTGGATTTATTATAGCACAGTCCGGCCACTACTGTAAATGCGAAG
>JBJEYG010000132.1:0-8711 GCA_051886555.1 Gemmiger sp. | reverse complement strand
CGTGTGGATCACCCCCGCCTTCCCCAAGCTGATCTATGTGCTGGAGGAGGACAACATCCGCGAAGGCACCCCCTACTTCTACCTGACCAAGCTGGCCGCCAAGTGCACCGCCAAGCGCATGGTCCCCGATTACATCAGCGAAAAGAAAATGCTGGAGTACAAGGTGGACAAAAACGGCGAAGGCCACTGCTACACCTGTATGGGCTGCCGCAGCTTCCTGACCCCTTATGTGGATGAGAACGGCAAGCCCAAATATTACGGCCGCTTCAACCAGGGCGTCGTGACCATCAACCTGGTGGACGTGGCGTTGTCCAGCGGCGGCGATTTTGACAAATTCTGGAAGATTTTTGACGAGCGGCTGGAGCTGTGCCACAGGGCGCTGATGTGCCGTCACAACCGCCTGAAAGGCACGCTGAGCGATGCCGCCCCCATTCTGTGGCAGTATGGCGCGCTGGCCCGCCTGAAAAAGGGCGAGACCATTGACAAGCTGCTGTACGGCGGCTACTCCACCATCAGCCTGGGCTACGCAGGCCTGTACGAATGCTGCAAGTATATGACCGGTAAGAGCCACACCGATCCTGTTGCCAAGCCTTTTGCGCTGGATGTCATGCAGCACATGAACGACGCTTGCAAGAGCTGGAAGGCAATGCACAACATTGATTTCAGCCTGTACGGCACGCCGCTGGAATCCACCACCTACAAGTTTGCCAAGTGCCTGCAGAAGCGCTTCGGCATCATTCCCGGCATCACCGACCGCAACTACATCACCAACTCCTACCATGTGCATGTATCCGAGCCGATCGACGCCTTCACCAAGCTGAAATTCGAGAGTGAGTTCCAGCGCCTTTCCCCCGGCGGCGCGATCAGCTATGTGGAAGTGCCCAACATGCAGGACAATCTGGAAGCGGTCATTGCCGTGATGCAGTTCATCTATGACAACATCATGTACGCCGAGCTGAACACCAAGAGCGACTACTGCCAGGTGTGCGGCTACGACGGCGAGATCAAGATCGTGGAGGATGACGGCAAACTGGTTTGGGAGTGCCCGCACTGCGGCAACCGTGACCCGAACAAGCTCAATGTAGCCCGCCGTACCTGCGGCTACATCGGCACCCAGTTCTGGAACCAGGGCCGCACCGCCGAGATCAAGGACCGTGTCCTGCACCTGTAAAACACTGTGTGAATCCAAAACCCATAAAGAGGGCTGCTTCCGGCATCGTGGAAGCAGCCCTCTTTGGATTTTGCCGGCACTTATCGTTCGTCGGTTTCTTCGCGCATCGCCTTGTAGAACCGCACATTTTTCAGGATAAGGTCGGATTTCCACCAGTTTTTGCTGATGTGCCACTGTTCGGGGTAGGCGCCCCAGTCCCAGGTGACCGCCCAGCTGCCGTCAGGCTGTTGGGTGCGGGTGAGGAAATCGCATTCAAACTCGCACAGCGCCCGGTTCTGCGGGTAATAGGGGCTTGCTTTGGAATGGATGAACAGCGACGGCCTGCACACGTATTCCGTCGCCCAAAGGGAAGTGTCCGCCGTTAATACCGCCTGCACCTGGCGCTGCATCTGCGCCTGCAGGGAGCCGGTGGCCAGCCCGCACGCCTGCATCGCATCCAAAAGCTCGGCAAAGCAGACGGCGGTGTGCATGGATTCCAGCGGCGCATTCCGGCGGAAGAATTCCGTTGCTTCCCCTGCCAGCCGCAGCGCCGTGGCGTACAGCGCGCTGCGCGGGTCGGCAAAGCGCAGCACAAAGCCGGTCAGGCTGGCGGTGGGGTTGTAGTTCGGCTGGCCGCCGGGCACGTAATCCCACCAGGGCGCGTGAGGGTAGTCTCCGTTGGAGGCAACCGTGTTCGCCCAGGTATGGCCGTCAAAATCAGGGGTCATTTCCAGATACTGCAGAATCCCGCGGACGATGGGGTGCTCCGGGTCATCCAGGCCCACCTCCCGCAGGATCCCGGTGGCCGCCCAGGTCTGCACCGGGGAGGAATGGGGGTTCCAACAGTCTGCCTCCAACCCGTGGCCGAAGCCGCCGTCCGGATTCTGATAGGCGGCCAGCGCCGTCAGCACCGCGCTGCGGCTGCCGCCCTCCATGCTGTACTGCCAACGGGCCAGATCCAGCGGCCGGGCGTTTCGATAAATAAAAAGTCCTGCCTGTTCCAAATTCATCGTATCGTTGCTCCTTTACAGATGCAGGCGCTTGTGCATCTCCACAAACAGTTCACGCCCCTTGAAGACCGCCAGCCCCAGAAAGGTGATGACGCTGACTACCAGACATACCACCCAGGCCACAGGACGCACGTCCGCCCGCAAAAACAGCAGCAGATACGGCAGTACCCCGATCAGGATGTTCATCAGCAGGTAGACAAGACCGTTTTCGGCAAAGCGTTTTCTGACAAACGCAAGTCCAAAATTCACAATCAGCGTGACGGTGCACAGTGTGGGCACCACATAGTCCAGGCTGAAGCCTCCGCTGCCCAGGTACCAGTCACAGATGATGGCCACCGCAGACACTGCCAGCAGCAGCTGAAACAGCAGCCGGGGCACATTGGGGCGCTGGTTCATGGCGATACGCAGCATGACAAGGAACGCCGCCACACACAGCGCCACCGGCAGGCTCCAATGGGGGCCTGGGGTCAGCAGATCCACCGTAATGCACACCACGGTAGCGGCCAACAGCACAAAAGCCACCACCTTGTACATCATGGAAAGGCGGCGTTTGGGCGGTTCCACACGGGGGTAGGCCGCCTCGGTGGGCGTGCCCACCAGTTCTCCCTGGCACAGCGGGCAGAACTCATCTTCGCCGCCCACATTCAATTTACATTTCGGGCAGTATTTCATTCAGTCTCCACCTCGGTGGCATACAGTGTAGCACCCGCGCAGGATGCCGCCAGCGCACGGGCAAATTGTTGAAGGACGCTGGTGCTGCGCTGCCGCGAAGCCACGCCCAGGCACAGGTCGTCGCCATAGCTGCACACACAGGTAAACAGGCCCCGCGTGCTGCAATAGGCAGTATATCCGCCAATGTAAGGGGCAAGCCCTTCCGCCGGGCGGATGCGCCCCAGGTTGGAAATGGTAGCCGTCTCATTTTTGTTAGCTTTCCAGGCAAAAAAGCTCACCGCTTTATTTTTGATCCACAGCGGCACCGGTTTGAAGGCGGGGTTGCGCTCCAGCTGTTCGTAGCCGTCCATGGTCGCCTTAATGCGCTCCTCGCTGAGTTGTTCCTTCAGCTCGGCGTCAAAGCGGGCGGCCACCGTGGCGGGGGTATCGTCAGGGGCGCAGCGGCAGTTCACCTTCACCGTATTGAAGAAGTTGCGGGCAGTGGCGGTAGGGTAATAGTTGCGCAGGTTGACCGGCAAGCTGATGGCGATGGGCCGCCCGCGTTCGAGGGACGGCGTGTCCTGATAGATGGCCAGCACCAGCTGTGCCGCCAGCCAGCTTGTCAGCGTGACGCCGCATGCCTTTGCCTGGGCAAGCGCCGCTTTGGCGGATAGATGCAATTCAAAAAACTGCGTCTGATCGTAGGGCAGGTACCCTCCGTGCAGCCGAACCACCTTGGTCTGGCGTCCGCCTACCACACGGGCGGCGCGCCTGCCGTAAAACTGCCGGAAAGCATCCTTGGTCTGCTCGGCGGCACTGGCGTCGTAGTCGGGCACCACATCGGCCAGTTCAACGGGATGGCACTCCCGCAGGTAGCAGCAGACGATCGCCTGCAAAAAAGCCAGGCCGCCGTTTCCGTCGGCAATCACGTGGAACATTTCCAGATTGATGCGCCGCTTGTAATAGCTGACGCGGTACAGCAGGTCGTTGCCGCCGTCGGTGTAAATCTCGGCGCAGGGCTGCCGGATCTCCGGCTCCGGCTCGGGCTGCTTGTTGGTGGATTCCAGGTAATACCAGAACAATCCCCGGTGCAGCGTTACCTGAAACGCCGGGAACTGCCGGGCCGCACGCACCAGCGCGCGGCGCAGCAAGGCGGGATCCACCTCCGGTTGGGTGTCCGCCAATGTACAGCTGACCCGGAACACCCGTGGATCGCCATGGTTGTTGGTGGCAATGAATACCTTGGCCGCATTATCCAGTTTATACCAGGTTTCGGGCATGGAACGCCCCTTTCCGCGCGCATGCGCGCCGTTTGTCTGCGCAGTCAGTATACCGGACGGATATTGCCGTCCGGTTTGTATTTTGTTGCCGTTGGGTAAAAATCACGCCAGCTGCTTCTGAATAAAGCGGCCCATGCTCTCCATGGCCTGCGCGGCGCGGCGGGTAGGCACCTGCTGGAACACATGCCAGCATTCGCTGTATACTTCCAACGTGGCGTGCACGCCCTGGGCCAGCATTTTTTCGTGCAGCAGCTCTGAGTCGGAGCGAAGGATCTCGTTGGTGCCCACCTGGATCAGCGTGGGCGGCAGTCCGCGCAGGTCGGCAAACAGCGGGCTCCAACGGGGATCGGCGAACCGGTCGGGCCCCACCTGGTTGCCCAGGTAGGCGGCCCGCACCGCGCTGATGTACAGCGGCGTGATGGTGGGATCCAGTTCGACGCATTCCCGGTGGCTGGGGCCGGAACAGGTCATATCCGTCCAAGGACTCATCAGCATCATGGCGCGGGGCTGGCGGCGCCCCTGGGCTTTCAGCGTCAGCGCCAGTTCCAGCGCCAGGTTCCCGCCTGCGCTGTCGCCGGCCAGCAGCACGTTGCGCGCGCCGTACCCCAGATACATCAGGTGATCCCACACGGCGACGGCGTCTTCCACCGCTGCCGGGTAGGGATTTTCGGGGGCAAGGCGATACTCGAAGGCCAGCACGTCGCAGCCGGACGCATAGGCCAGTTTGCTGGCCAGAATGCGGGCATAGCCCAGCTGACCGCAGGTGTAGCCGCCGCCGTGGCAATACAGAATGACGTGACGCCGGTCATGACCGGCTTCCAGGCTGACCCACTCGGCGGGGATATTCCCGACCGAAAAGCTCTCGTACCGCATGCCCAGTGCCGGGCTGATGAGCCGGCCCAGCAGTTCCTGCCCGGCGCGCTGCCGCTCCAGATCCTCGGGGGCGGTGCTCTCGGCGTTGGTGGCGCTGTGTACCGCGCGGATCGCCTTCATCATGGGGCCGAGGCCCTCCTCCTCCGCGGGGGCGGGGCGGCGCTTGCGCAGTCTGCGCAGCCCCGCCGACAGGGCGGGCGGCGCCTTCACCTGCTGCTGCACCGCCTTACGGGCGGCCTCCTCCACCGTCTGCTCCGCCGGGGAGACTGCCGGAGCCTTTTGCTCAATTCCGTCCAATGTTCGGGTTCTCCTTTCCGGTTGATCTGTTTTTATTATAGCGCAAATCCGGCGTTTTGAAAACAGCAGCGCGTCGAAAGCCGCCCGCGCTTTACTTCGTTTGGCGCCTGTGATAAAATAACGTCGGAACATGATTTTCCCCGAAAGGAGTCCAGCCTATGAAAACCCTACTTGTGACCGGCGGCACCGTATTCGTCAGCCGGTACGTCGCCTGCTATTTTGCAGCCCGCGGTTTCCGGGTTTTTGTGCTCAACCGGGGCACGCGGCCGCTGGAACAGGGGTTGGAGGAAAGCTAGCATTGGTTCCGCACCCACCGGGACGCGGTCACCCGCCGCCCTTACCTGGAGTATATCGACCGGAAGATGCTGTCAAAGTGATGCCCGGCACAAAATGACCGGCCCCGGCGCGGAAATTTCCGCGCCGGGGCCGGTTCGTTTTTGATGTGGTTCACTCCGTGCGCAGCACCGTCACGCTGCTGGGTTCCAGCGTCAGCGCGCCGCCGTACACCGGGCCGAAAGGCTCCGCCCCGGCGCGCTCGCCGCTGCACAGCATCCGCCAGCTGCCGGCAGGCAGTTCAACGGATTGGGCTGTGGGTTCCGGGTTATAGTAGACCGCCAGACGAAGGCCGGAGGTCTCCACCACAAAGCCCACCAGCCAGCCGGGCAGTGCCAGCAGCGTAGGCGCCGCCTCGCCCCCGGCGCCGGACAGCGCCGGATACGCCCGCCGCAGCGCCAGCAGGCCGCGGTAATAGTCGGTCAGCGGCTGCATGCGGGCGGCACGCGCCCAGTCCAGCGCGTTGAGGCTCAGCGGCCCGCGCCAGGAATTGTCGTTTCCGTACTTGGTGCGGGCAAACTCCTCGCCCGACTGGAAAAACGGCATGCCCTGGCAGGTAAAGTACACGCCCGCCGCCATGCGGTTCCGGGCCAGAAGCTCCGGCTCCGGCACGGCGTAGTCGTTGTGGTGGGCGGTGTTTTTCAGTTTGTCCCACAGGGTGTTGTTGTCGTGGGCGGAAACATACTGTACCACCTGCCCGGCCGCTTTGGGGGTAAAGCCACCCCCGCCGCCCCGCCAGGCGGCCACCGCCTGCAAAATCTGCAGCGCGCAGCCGGGCGCGCCGTTCACGAAGCCGGGCGATTCCCGGCCGAACACGCTCCCCTTAATGGCGTCGCGGGTATTGTCACAGAAAAAGCCGATGCGGGGCGAAAGCGCATCCAGCGCCCACTTGTCCGCCGGGCGTGCGCCCTCATCCATGCAGGTACTGCCGCCCGCCCACGGTTCGCCGTACATAAGAATGTCCCGGCCACCGGGCAGCTCATCCAGCGCCGCCCGGATGGCGTTCATGGTATCCACATCATGCAGCGCCATCAGGTCAAAGCGAAATCCGTCGATGTGGTATTCCTTTGCCCAGTATAGCACCGAATCCACCATATATTTGCGGTACATGGTGCGCTCACTGGCCAGGTCGCACCCGCAGCCGGAGCCGTTGGTCAGCTTGCCCGTGGGCGTGCGGCGGCAATAGTAGCCGGGCACCGACTGTTCCAGCCAGCTTTTTGCCTGGTAGGTGTGATTGTACACCACATCCATGACCACCGCCAGCCCGGCGCTGTGCAGCGCCGCGATCATGGCGCGGCATTCCCGCACGCGCACAGCGCCCCGGCGGGGGTCGGTGGAATAGGCCCCCTCAGGCACATTGAAGTTGACGGGGTCATAGCCCCAGTTGTAATCATCCGGGTCTGTCTCATCGCTGCGGCCGAAGTCAAAAATCGGCTGCAGCTGCACATGGCTGACGCCCATCCGTTTCAGATAGTTCAGGCAGGTGGGCTTGCTCCCGTCTCCCTTGCCGTCCAGCGTGGTTCCATCCACCGTGAAACCCAGATATTTGCCGCGGTATTCCTCCGGCACGCCGCTGCGCGGATCCCCGGTAAAATCCGCCACATGGACCTCCCACACGGCGCGGGCATGGGGCGGAATGTCCGGCCTGTGGTCGGCGGCCCATCCCTCCGGCGCAGCGGCATCCAGGTCGATCACCATGCTCCGCTGGCCGTTGACGCCGGCCGCACGGGCATAGGGGTCGCCGATCTCCGCCCGCTTGTGGCTGAACCCCAGCAGATAGGTATAATACACGCCGTTCAGGTCGCCGGGCACTTCAGCGCGCCAGGTTCCCCCTTCCGCCCGGGTGCAGCGGTATTCGCCCCTCACCGCCGCGCCCGGCTCATCGTCGGCGCCCGTGGCGTACAGCCGCACCCGCACCGAACGCGCGGTGGGCGCCCACAGCCGGAACACGGTGCTTTCCCTGTGCCACACCGCCCCCAGATCGTTGCCGTCATAGGTGGGCAGCGCCGCCGCCTGCTGCTGTGTCATTGCGATCCCTCCGATCTGTTCCAACGGTCACGCCGGCCCATTGAAACGTTTCCGAAAACAGTATAACACCAAACCGGCGAAAGGACAACGTCCCCAGACGCCTTTTTTGGCAGCTGTTCCGGGCGCAAAAAATGCCGCCCGCGGCAAACCGCGGGCGGCACAGAGGCAGTCCCGGAACATTATTTGCCCGAATCGCCGTAGTTGGTCAGCACGCGGGCGCTGGGATCGTTGACGTTGCAGCCGGGCCACGCCTTGTTGGGCATCCAGTAATCCACGATCATACGGGCCTGACCGGGATAGTATTTCTCAAAAATTTCGCGGTACAGCAGGCTTTCCTTGGTAAAGGGGCGGCCGTAGGTGTACTTCCCGGCCTTCTCGGCAAACTCACGGTCGGTGTACAGACTCTCGGCGTACTCTTTCAGGTCGTCCACCATCGAATGGCCCACCGCGTCGCTGAAGGCCGCCTTCTCACGCCAGAGGATGCTGTCGGGCAGCCAGTCGCCCTCAAACGCCTTGCGCAGCAGGTACTTGCCCTTGCCGTAGGTGTTGAGCTTCTTCTCCGGGTCGATGGACATAACATATTTCACAAAGTCCAGATCGCCGAAGGGCACGCGGGCTTCCAGGCTGTTGACGCTGATGGAGCGGTCGGCGCGCAGCACATCGTACATATACAGCTCACGCACACGCTTCTGGCTTTCGGCCTGGAACTCGGCCGCGCTGGGCGCGAAGTCGGTGTATTTGTAGCCGAACAGCTCGTCGGAGATCTCGCCGGTCAGCAGCACGCGGATGTCCGTCTGCTCATGGATGGCCTTGCAGACAAGATACATGCCGATACTGGCCCGGATGGTGGTGATATCAAAGGTCCCCAGCAGATAGACCACCGGCTCCAGGGCGGCAAGCACGTCTTTCTCGGTGATGATGACCTCCCGGTGGTCGCTGTGGATGTAGTCGGCCACCTGCCGGGCATATTTCAGATCAATGGCATCCTCGCTCATGCCAATGGCAAAGGTCCTGATGGGCGCGTCGCTTTTCCGGGCCGCGATGGCGCAGACCAGGGAAGAATCCAGGCCGCCGCTGAGCAGGAAGCCC
>JBJEYG010000131.1:0-1953 GCA_051886555.1 Gemmiger sp. | reverse complement strand
GGTGATCAGCGGGGGCTACATCTCCTGTCAATGGGGCGGCACCGATTATCTGGGACGTCCCCACTGGGCTACCGACATTGCCGCGGCGGGCGGTACGCCCATCTATGCGGCGGCGGACGGCGTGGTGTCGGTAGCGACCGCCCACTGGAGCTACGGAAATTATGTACTTTTAAATCACGGCACCGGCAGCGACGGCCGCACCTACGCCACGTTGTACGCCCATATGCGCAGCTATACCGTCAGCCCGGGCGAGACGGTGGCCAAAGGCCAGCTGATCGGGTATGTGGGCAACACCGGCAACGTGACCGGCAAATACGGCGGCTATCATCTGCACCTGGAACTGCGCATCAACGGCGACCGCACCGTGGCCAGCCCCATGCAGTATATCCCCCGTTAGCGCCATCCTTAATTATTTTAAATAATTTGCTTTACTTCCGCCCCTTCCCGTGGTACAATCCTTTGCATAACAAAGTGATGTGCCGCGAGAGGGGTTGTATTTGTATGGACCACATCGACCGCAAAATCATCGACATTTTACAGACCGATGCCCGCGTTCCGCTCAGGGAGATCGCGGACCAGGTGTTTCTGTCGTCGCCCGCCGTGTCCGCCCGCATCGACCGGCTGGAAAAGGGCGGTTACCTGACCGGCTATCAGGCCCAGGTCAATGCCCAGCGCATGGGGTACCTGGTCAAGGCATTCATCAATCTGGACATGGATCCACAGCGCAAGCCGGAATTTTATCCGTATATCGAAAGTTGCAGCCACGTGGTGGAATGCAACTGTGTGACCGGCGATTACAGTATGCTGATCGAAGTGCTGTTTGCCACCACACAGGAGCTGGATACCTTTATCAACCAACTGCAGCATTTCGGCCGCACCCGCACTCAGATCGTATTTTCTACCCCCGTAGAGCACCGGGGGTTGCCGGTCAGTGGGGACGGCAAGTAAAAAAGCGGACAGCACAATCGCTGTCCGCTTTTTTCAGGTTTGCTGCGCCGTACCGGGACGGAGAAACAGCGCCAGAAGCAGCGCAGCCAAAGCGGACATTGCTGCCCCGAACAAAAACGGCACCGCGCTGCCGAACCTGTCCCACAGTGCGCCGCAGATCACGCTGGCGGGAAGAAGCGCCACCCCCGCCACGGTGGAGTGCAGCCCCAGCACAGTCCCCTTCATTCCTTCGGGGGCGATCTCTGCAACCAGCGCGCGCTCCACGCCGGCAGTCATGGCGGTAAAGCCGCCGTACAAAACAAACAGCACCGCAAACGCGGCAGGCGTCTGCGCAAAGGCGAAGCCCACATACACCGCCGAAAACAACAGGTAACCGGCGGTAAGTATCCATTTTCTTCCCACATGGTCGGAAAGGCCGCCAAAGGGTACCGCCAGCAGCGAGGCGGTCAGGTTGTACAAAAAATACAGCAAGATCACCTCTGTGTCGTCCACGCCCGCACTTCCGGCGCGAAGCAGCAGAAAGCTGTTGGATGAGTTGCCCAGCGTAAACAGGAACACCACCGTCAGATACAGTTTCAGACGGCCGTCCAGGGCAGGCCGCCCCGCTCCGGTGCGCTCCGCCGCCCGCCGGCGCGGCGTCCCCTGCGGTTCGCGCACAAAGGCAAACATCAGCAACGCCAGCAGTGTGGGCAAAACAGAGACCAAAAAGATTTTTCTGTAGCCGGCCGGGTCGCCGCCGCCTTGTTTCAGCAGCCAGTAGGCCAGCAGAATGCCGATGGCCGAGCCTGCCATGTCCAGCGCTTTGTGTACCCCAAAGGAACGGCCAAGTTGGCCGGCGCCGGCGCTCTCGCTCACCATGGCGTCCCGCGGCGCGGTGCGGATGCCTTTGCCCAGACGGTCGATCACCCGCGCGGCGAGGACCCCCGGCCAGCCGGTGGCAAACAGCAGCGCCAGCTTGTAAACCAGGCCGGTTGCGTACCCGGCGAAAGCCACCGGCTTTTTGCG
>JBJEYG010000130.1:0-8731 GCA_051886555.1 Gemmiger sp. | reverse complement strand
GGTCCCCCCGATATCGGAAAGCGCATTCCATAATACAGAAAAGCGATTGTTTTCCGTGCCTCCCCAACCGATTTGGACGCGAACAAACGCAAGTGGATCCCCCAATAGCTGACCCAAATACGCCATATAGGAAAACAGTCCAAGCGGAATAAGGCAAACGCCCAAAATCAGCTGCGGCTGCTCCCAAATCCATCGTATAAAGCTGAAAATATTTTTCCGCCCGACAGTATGCAGATATTCCTGTATACAAAAGACAAGAACTGTAAAAACCAGAAAAACTCCTAAATTGCGCGTAGCGCTAGCCAACAAGCCGCAAATTCCCATCCAAATCCATCGCCTTTGATGCATGCAAATAAGAAACAGGCAAATCAGCAATGCAAACAATGTTTCGGTATAAAGAGTGGAGTAATACACATTGTAGGGTCCGAAGTTAATAAGTAGCATAAGTAGAATCTGTTGGGTGCGTTCTCCCTCCATACCTGCAAAAGCTCCTGCCGCCCAAGTCAGGAAGAATAAAAAGACACTATTCAGAAGAACACCTGAAATTTCAAGGGAATAGCCCGTCGCGTACTCAGCGACCCGTTCCAAAAAAGGCATCAAAGGGAAAAAAGCCCATGCGGCTTGGCCATTTTCTGCATGAATCGCTATCTCGCCCCTATAGCCATTTTGAGCGATGCTAGCATACCATCCACAGTCCCATTGATATAGTGCTTGGAAAAAGCCAACATCACTGAGCGTATTTTTTTGCCACACTAAAAAAATCAGATACAAAATAACTCTCGACGACACAGAAATAATTCCCGCAAGAATCCAAAGCGGGAGTTGTTTCCTTTCTGTCTCGGATTTGAGTGACTTTTTCAGCACAACTTTAACTCCTTTAACCATGCAATTCCAGGTAAATCCTCCGGAAGATGAAAGGTAATTTTGACCAATTCACCTGCTTGACCTTGAGGAATCGCAATCTCATAAACCTGGTCTCCGCGGATCATCGGACCATCATATACCAGCACATCATCGACCTGTATTTTAAAATGATCAATGGGATCGCCTCCCTTAATCGTAACGCACACATGCATTTCCGTGCCGGTCTGGCGTATAAAATAAATGGAAGAACAATTTCCCGCCATTGTACTGTAGCCGTCAAACCAGTGCACCCACTCGCCACGTCCCAAGAACTTCAATCCACTGATTTCCTTCTCCGCATGTCCATCGAAACTATAACACGTTCCAGGCTCCAATGTATAGCTGTCATCCAGAGAATATCGTTCAACAAGCTGGTCCACATAAAAAAGCTGATACGCAATGCTCGTTTGCGGATGAAACCCACGCCATAACACAGCGCAGTATCCGCATACCAATCCTATTGACAGTATATAGCACATCCAACAGAATATTTTAGCAGGTATCAGCTTTTTTATTGACATTTTGCCGTCCTCTCAGCGGTCCAGGTCTTCCTCGTTTTCCAGCGTGTGCCAAGCGTTCTGCACGTCGTCGTCCTCGTCCAGCGCGTCCAGCAGCTTGCCCATTTGCACCAGCTGATCCGGATCGGTCAGCGTCGTGGTTGTGGTGGGCACCATGGCCACATCGGCGGAAACAAATTTGTAGCCTTTGCCTTCCAGCGCCTCACATACGGCAGTGAAGTTGTCGGGATCGGTAGTGATCTCGGCGGCTTCCTCGCCGGCGTCAAAGTCTTCTGCACCGGCGTCCAGTGCATCCATCATCGCCTCGTCGGGATCCTTGTCCTCCAGATCCAGCACGATAACGCCCTTCTGGTTGAACATGAAGCCCACACAACCCATCTGGCCCAGGTTGCCGCCGAACTTGTCAAAATAATGGCGCAGGTTGGCCGCAGTGCGGTTGCGGTTGTCGGTGAGCGTCTCAACCATGACGGCGATGCCGCCGGGGCCGTAGCCCTCATAGGTAATGGCTTCGTACTCGGTCTTGTCGCCGCCCTCGGCGCGCTTGATGATGCGCTGAATGTTATCGTTGGGCACGCTGTTGGCCTTTGCCTTGGCGATCAGCGCCGCCAGCTTGGAGTTGGAGGCAGGGTTGCTGCCGCCCTCCTTGACGGCCACAGAGATCTCGCGGCCGATCTTGGTAAAGACTTTTGCGCGCGCGCCGTCGGTCTTTTCCTTCTTGCGTTTGATGTTGTTCCATTTGCTGTGTCCAGACATGAAGATCCCCCTAAGTATTGTAGTCTATAAAAGTCGCGGAGAACCGCGGAAAAAGGCTCTGCGCCAACTCCGGCGCACAAACCGGCATATTACGATAGAACAGTATATCACATTCCTGCGGCATTTTCAACAGGTCGGAATACTTTCTCTCATTTCAGGTTGCGCAGCGCCTTGGGGTAATGGTTCTTCACCCGGCCGCCGCTTACCTTTCCCAGTCCCAGCGGCATATCGTCCACTAGCACGGCGCACCAGCCGTTCCGGGCGGTGACGGCTTCGATCTCCTCGCCGCGAAGCCACGCAGCGGTACGGGGGTCATCCAGCGTCAGGCGCTCCCGGTTGGCACACTGCGCCCCCCAGGCCATAAACAGCGCGTGGGCAGGTTCAAACCTGCCCCGCTGCACACTGCCGGCCGGCACGCCGGCGCGGATCAAATGCAGACTGCCCGGCAGCGCAGGCGCTCCCAGCAGCGCCGCGTCGCCGAAAGCGGCAGCGGGCAACCGGGCCAGCGCGGGGAAATAATCGGCTGCGAAAGCCTGCCATTCCCGCACCGGATCGGGCGCATTGCGGCTGACTTTGGCCGGACGTACCGTCCGCTTTCTGCTTCGGCCGGGAAGGGCCGGCTCGGGCGACGGCGCATCGCCGGCCTTTTGCAGCCGGGCCATAAAGTGCCCCTCGCCGCCGTCGGCCGGCCAGATGCGGCGGCAGCGTTCCGCGCCGAAGGGTTCAGACGCGCGGTTGGCCTCGCCGGGGCAGCCGAATCCGCAGCCGGACAGATCGCTCAGCGAAAACTCCGGATGGCGGGCAAGAAACGCCGCCACCTGCGCTTCATCCTCCTCGGGAGCAAAGGTGCAGGTGGAGTACACCAGCACCCCGCCGGGAGCCAGCGATTCGGCCGCCGCGTCCAGGATCCCGCTGCCCAGCGCAGCGCACTGGCGTACCAGCGCTTCGCTGTGCTGGCGCAGCGCTTCCGGCTCCTTGCGGAACATTCCCTCGCCGGAACAGGGCGCGTCCACCAGCACACGGTCAAAAAAGCCGGGCAATGCCGCGGCCAGACGGGCGGGGCTTTCGTTAAGCACCACCGCATTGGTCACACCCATGCGTTCCAGATTCTGGCGCAGGATCTCGGCGCGGGCGGGCACAAATTCGTTGGCCGCCAGCACCCCCTCGCCCCGCAGTGCGGCGGCCAGCTGACTGCTTTTTCCGCCCGGCGCGGCGCACAGGTCCAGTACGCGCATGCCGGGGCGCACATCCAGCAGCGGTGCGGGCGCACTGGCGGAAGGCTCCTGCGAATAAAACGCCCCCGCGTGATGGTAGGGGTGCAGCCCGGGGCGGAACGCCCCTTCCGGGGCCAGAAATCCGTTGGCGCAGAAGGGCGACGGAGCCAACCCCGACCCCCACAGTGCCGAAAATTGCTGCGGCGTGCACCGCAGCGTGTTGACCGTCAGCCCGCGGGCGGGCGCCGCGGCGCTTTGCCTGTACAGCGCGTCGTATCGCTTGCCCAGCAGAGCGCGTTCCCGCTGTTCAAAATAGGACGGCATGGTCGGTCCCCCTTTTTGTTGTATAATCGCCCGACGTGTGGGCAGAATACCCCTTGACGGGGCGCATCCCCGCGAAAGGAGAGCATAGAAACGATGGCACGCAACGCAAAAGACTGCAACAGTACCCAGAACAAGACCACCAACAGCGAGAACAGGGCCGCCAACAAGACGGAGAACTGCTCCAACCGCAGCAGCAACCGGGCATCCAACAAGACGCAGAACAAAGCATCCAACAAGACGGAAAACAACGCCCGGTAACAACCGAAAAGCTGCGCCCCGCAACGGGGCGCAGTTTTTGTTTGGATCAATTTCGTTATTCCCGGGCGGCGTCGGGGTCAAACCCGGCCCACAGTGCCTCAAACAGCTCGTTGATGCGGTCGTTTCGTCCCTGCAGGTACAGCCAGCCCAGCAGGCACTCGAAGCCGGTGGAGGCACGGTATTCCTCCGGGCTGGCATGCTTGGCCACCGACGCCTTGCTGGCATTTTTGCCGCGGCGCAGCACCGCCTGCTCCTGCTCGGTGAGCAGCGGCATCAGCACTTCCAGTTCGCGGAACTGTGCCCGCGCCGATACATAGCGGGTCGTTGCGGCGTGCAGACGCCCCGGCTGGAGGCGGGTGGTACCCACCAGCCGCTGGCGAACCAGCAGTTCCAGCACGGCGTCGCCCACAAAAGCCAGCGCCAGCGGACTTTGCTCGTGAATGTCGATTTGAGAATTGGCGTCAAACAGCATAACCTTCCCCCGCAGCGCGTCAGTACAGGTAATCGAACTCGTACTCGCCGATCTTGATGGTGTCGTCCTCCTGCACGCCCAGACGCACCAGTTCGTCCAGCAGACCGGAGTCGCCCAGCTGGGTCTGGAAGTATTGCAGGCTCTCGTAGTCCTCCACGTTGGTGCCCGCCAGAATGCGCTCCAGCCAGGGCGCGTCCACCGTAAACTCGTGCTCGCCGGTTTTTTCCACCGTGAAGGGCCGCGTCGGTTCCAGACGCGGGTCGGGACGGACATACTCCGGCTCGAACACCGCCACCGGGGGCAGGTCTTTCAGACGGTTGTAGACAATGGCGGGCAGCTTGTCGATGCCCTGCCGCGTGGCGGCCGAAATGGGCAGGAAGGTGTAGCCCTGGCCCTCCACAAACGCGCGGAACCGCTCGACCTGTTCCGGGTCGGCAATGTCGCATTTATTGCCCAGCACGATCTGAGGGCGCTCGGCAAGCCCAGCGGAAAACTCCTCCAGTTCCTTGTTGATCTGCGCGAAATCCTGTTCCGGGTCGCGGCCTTCGCAGCCGGATACGTCCACCACATGCAGCAGCAGGCGGCAGCGCTCCACATGGCGCAGGAAGTCATGGCCCAGGCCGACCCCCTCAGCCGCACCCTCGATCAGGCCGGGGATGTCTGCGCAGACAAAGCTCTGCTCGGGGCCGACGCGCACCACGCCCAGCACCGGGGTAAGGGTGGTGAAATGATAGTTGGCGATTTTGGGTTTCGCCGCGCTGATGGTGGAGATCAGAGTGGACTTGCCCACGTTGGGGAAGCCGATCAGACCCACATCCGCAATGACTTTCAGTTCCAGCCGCAGATGCAGTTCCTCGCCGGGCAGACCCGGCTTGGCGAACTTGGGAATCTGACGGGTGGGCGTGGCGAAGCGGGCATTGCCCCAGCCGCCGCGGCCGCCCTTGGCGACCTGAACCGGTTCGCTGCCGGAAAGATCGGCCACAACCAGGCCGGTGTCGAACTCCTTGAGCACGGTGCCGCGGGGAACCCGGATCACCAGATCCTCGCCGTTGCGGCCTTTCTGGTTGGCGCCGCGGCCGTTCTCGCCGTCGGGCGCGGTGTACTTGCGCTTGTAGCGGAAATCCATCAGGGTGGACAGGTTGTCGTCGGCCACAAACACTACGCTGCCGCCGTGGCCGCCGTCGCCGCCGTCCGGCCCGCCGGCCGCCACAAATTTTTCGCGGTGGAATGCCACCGCGCCGTCGCCGCCTTTACCGCCGTGCACCCAGATGTCGGCCACATCAATAAAATTTCCGGCCATGAAAAACACCTCTTTTCAAAAAACTTCCTTGCCGGCACACCGCGCTGTGCCGCGCGGAGCCGGCATATTTAGTATGCGCAAAAGAAAGAGGCGGGCCGACCGGCCCGCCCCATAAGGCTTTTACTGCTTGACAGTGCAACGCTTGCGGTCGCGGCCCATGCGCTCGAAATGAACGCGGCCGTCCACCAGAGCAAACAGGGTATCGTCGCTGCCGATGCCAACGCCCTCACCCGGATGGATGTGGGTGCCGCGCTGACGAACCAGAATGTTGCCGGCCAGAACGAACTGACCGTCGCCGCGCTTCACGCCCAGGCGCTTTGCCTCGGAGTCACGGCCGTTCTTGGTAGAACCTACGCCTTTTTTATGTGCCATTGTATGTTACCTCCCTTGCCTTAGCCGTTGATCGCGGTGATTTCGACCTTCGTGTAGGGCTGACGGTGGCCCTTGCGCACCATGCTGCCCTTCTTGGGACGATAGGTCAGGATGTTCAGCTTTTTGCCCTTGCCGTTCTTGATGACCTTGCCGGTAACGGTAGCGCCCTCGACAACGGGAGCGCCAATCTTGACGGCGCCCTCCTCGCCAACGGCCAGGACCTGATCGAAGGTGACTTCGCTGTCAGCCTCAACGCCCAGCTTCTCGACGAAAATGCTGTCGCCGACCTTGACGCTGTACTGCTTGCCACCGGTAACGATAACTGCGTACATGTGAAAAACCTCTCTTTAAACTAAGTCTCGCTGGAGCCGGGGCGGCGCCCAAATGGGCACACTTCAACTGCCCGTGCCATGCGGCTTATTTATATTACCACAGCGAAGCTGCGCCGTCAAGCGTTTTTTCGTGATTTTTCCGCCTGCAAACTCATTCCAGGCCGGCCTGGCGGCGCGCCGCCTGTACGGTATTCTTCATCAGCATGGCGCGGGTCATGGGGCCGACGCCGCCGGGAACCGGCGTGATGTAACCGGCCTTTTCGCTGGCGGCGGCAAAGTCCACGTCGCCGTGCAGCTTGCCGTCGGCGCCGCGGTTGATGCCCACGTCAATGACCACCGCGCCGGGCTTGACCATGTCGCCGGTAATAAAGCCCTCACGCCCCACCGCGGCAACCAGGATGTCCGCCCCGGCGCACAGTTCTTTCAGATTCCGGGTGCGGGAATGGCAGATGGTAACGGTGGCATTTTTGGCCAGCAGCAGCAGCGCCGCAGGCTTGCCCACAATATTGGAGCGGCCCACCACCACCGCCTGTTTGCCGGCGATGTCCACGCCGGTAGACTCGATCATGCGGATGCAGCCCGCCGGTGTGCAGGGCAGGTAGCACGCCTCGCCGATCATCATGCGGCCCACGTTGACGGGAGAGAAACCGTCCACATCTTTCTCGGGCGGGATGGCGTCGATGACCGTTTTTTCATCAATATGGCGGGGCAGCGGCAGCTGCACCAGAATGCCGTGCACCGCCCGGTCGGCGGCCAGCCCGCTCACCAGCGCCAGCAGTTCAGCCTGGGTGGTTTCGGCGGGCAGACGGTATTCCCTGCTCAGGATGCCGCACTCGCTGCAATCCTTTACCTTGCCGCGCACATACACCTGGCTGGCGGGGTCCTCCCCAACCAGAATGACCGCCAGGCAGGGCTGCACGCCCTGCGCTTTCAGTTGCGCCGCTTCGGCCGCGGCCTCCGCCTTGGTGGAGGCCGCCAATGCGTTGCCGTCAATCAGTTTGCTCATACTTTACTCCTCCCCTGTTGTATCGGTAGATTCCGGCTCTGCCGTGATCACCGGCTCCCCATTGTCGGGGGCGGGATCGGGCAGCGCTTGCAGATCCAGTGCCCGGAGCCGGGCGTTCATCTCGGCGGTGGCCTGCACAAACGCCCGGTGGGAAGCGCTTGCCGCCAGCTCGTCCGCCACAAAGCATGCGCCCGCGGCTTCCTGTTTTTTCACATCCGCCACCGCCAGCGGCACCATAAGCTGCACGCCCGCAAAGCGTTTTGCCGCAACGATCTGAAGGATCACCGCCGCGACCACGCTGGCCAGCGCCACTGCCTGGCTGGTGCGCAGGCCGCCCGCGAGCATCAGCGAATCGGTGCGCAGCGCTTCGATCCAAAACCGGCCCAGGCCGTACCAGGTGATATACATCAAAAAGATCTGGCCGTTGTAGCGGCGTTTTTTGATGAATCGCCACAGTGCCACAAAGCCGATCAGGCACCAGAGACTTTCGTACAGGAAGGTGGGGTGTACCGGCAGGTTGGGGTCAACGGTGACGCCCTGCGGCGCAGTGACCAGCATCCCGGCCAGGTAATCGTGGGTACCCTCGCTGTACATGCCCCAGGGCAGCGTGGTGTTGGTGCCGAAAGCCTCCTGGTTGACAAAATTGCCCCAGCGGCCGATGCCCTGCCCGATCAGAAAGCCCATTGCAGCCACATCGAACAGCGGCAGAATGGGCACATGCCGCACCCTGGCGGCCAGCCCGCCGAACACAAACGCGCCGATGACGGCGCCGTAGATGGCGATCCCGCCCTGGCGGATGTCGATCATATCCCAGATGGTTTCGTACTCGAAGGGGGCAAAGGCCACATAGTAGATGCGCGCGCAGACAATGGCCATGACCGCGCCCACAATGACCACATCCACCAGGCGGTCGCCGTCAATGCCGAAATCCGGCGCGTAGTGGAAGGCGAAGGCCAGCGCCAGCATCATGCCGAGCGCGATCAGAATGCCGTACCAGTAAATGTTGAACCCGCCGATGGAAAGCGCCACCCGGTCCACGGTAAATTCCAGCCCCAGACCGGGGAACTGAACGTGATATTCCATAATATACTCCCAAACCTTTTGTTATTGCTGCGGGCGGATCTCCGCATACGCGGAATTCTCTTCCCGCAGCATGGTGCGCAGCGCTTCGTCGGCATCGGCGGGGGTCAGCGCAGCCAGCACCTCAATCTCCTCCGCCAGCGTGCGGCCGCGCAGATGAGCGGCCGCCATACTGCCCGCCGCGTCCTCTACGTTTTCC
>JBJEYG010000129.1:0-8732 GCA_051886555.1 Gemmiger sp. | reverse complement strand
CAAACCGGCCATGCCTCCCCGCGCGGTGCGTTTACACGAATTCCCGCCAGGTCTGTTCGGCTTTTTCCTGGAACCCGCACAGCTCCTCCATCAGCTGGCGGGCGCCCGGCGAAGCCTGGGGGTAATCGGTTTCGGCGCGCTTGCAGTCCACCACGCCCTGCCCGCTGCCCTCCGCCAGCATGGTGGCCAGATTGCGGGTGGACTTGTCCAGCATGGTGCGGGTGCGGATGCCCATACTGACACTCATGCGGGCGGCGGCGCTCTGCCCCTTGGCTTCGGCGCCGATGGCGTCCAGCGCGGTGTGGGCGCGCTGGTTCAGGCGGCGGTACTCATTGCGCTGGCGCATCATCTCATCCTTCAGGCGCTGGTCGTGGGTCAGGCCCATCATCTCTTCCAGCGTGTTTTTTCCCATTTCGGTGTTCTGCACGATCTCCTGCAGCATCTTTTCGTTGTCGGTCTCATTCTGCGGCATAAAGCAAAACCTCCTGTGTACATACTGTCCGGCCGGGGTCCCGGTCTGTGGATAGTATTGCCGCACAGGAGGTTGCCTATTCTGTTTTACAGGGTCAGCCGCGGGCGATGCGCTGCTCCGCCAGGGCCAGCAGCATATCCCAGCTGCGGGTCTCGGCCCACTCGGCCGCGCCCACCGACAGGGTGAACTCCCCCCGGCGGGAAAGGCTGTACCCAAACACCCGGCGGCTGTTGTTGGACGTATCGATAATGCGTCCGCGAAGCGAATCGGCAGCGGCGTTCAGCTCGCCCACCAGGAACATGCCGCCGTCCAGCCTGGCAATGACGCCGTTTTCCGGGTCGACGCCGGCCTTTTGCAAAATGCCGGCGGCGACCATCAGGCAGCGGTCCGCCGCAGCGTGGCCTTCCTGGGCCAGAACGGCGCCGTACTCGTTCACGCGCACCAGCGCCGCGGCGAAGGTTGCGCCTGCGTTGACCTTTTCGCGCATGCGGGGCAGAAATTCTTCGTCCAGATAGCGACGGTTGTAAACGCCGGTCACATAATCGTGGTGCAGGTCGTCCATGTACTGCCCGGTCAGGCGGGTGAATGCCCGGTCGGAACGGTCGCGATCGGCTTCGCCCAGCTCTGCGCCGGTATACCCGGCAACCAGCACGCAACCGCGGCCGTCCACCGTGATTGCCTGACACAGCGCGGTTTCCATGCCGTCGCCGGTACGAACCAGGCTCCAGGCGCGGCCGGTGCTGTCAAGCGGCGGCAGACGGCGGCAGGGCGTCTCGGTGGGCTGAAGCGTGCGGGAATCCAGTACACGCTGGGCAGCCGGGTCAACCAGCGTGACCGAATCAAACAAGTGCTCCAACGCGGCGACCTGCGCAGCAAGTTCTGCGGTCGTATACTCCTGTTTCATACTTCTTCTCCTCTTTGCCGTGCGGCCTGTGCCGCGCACTTATCATTATATACAGTATTATTTTACCATGTTTCCCGGCCTTTTTCCTAGATTTACGTTTCACAAAGAATTTTCGTGAATGCACCGGAATACTGGTCGGGTTGCTAAAAAACGCGCCCTTTTGTTCCGACGAAAACAGGCCGGCTTGCCATCCGCAAAGGCAGATCCTGATTGGTTTCAAGCATCCGAAAAAAGAAGCGCCCGACAATTGGGACCATTTTCGGGCGCTTGCTGCTGTATTCAAATGACGGTGCGACGGGATTGCTTACGGGCATCCGCTTATTTTGCCTTCGGAGCCGCAGCGGCCTTTGCCTTTTTTGCGGGCGCGGGCTTTGCGGCGGGCAGCGGTGCGGCGGGGGCGCGGAAATACCGCGCGGTCATCGTGCGGATCTGCCTGGCCAGGGCGGCGGTAAAGTCGCTCTCCCTGGCGCGCCACTGCCAGTTGCCGTCCGGACGGCCGGGGGTGTTGATGCGTCCCTCATTGCCGACGCCCAGCCAGTCGCCCATGGGGATGATGGTCAGGTCGGCGGTGCTGGCCAGGGCGGCGCGCAGAATGCCCATGCGCTCGCCCTCGCGCTCGGTCAAGGCCAGGTACTCCACGGCGGCCTTGCGCGCCCTGGAATGTTCGGGGTTGTTGAGCCAGCCCTGCAGCGTCTCATTGTCGTGGGTGCCGGGGTAGCACACGCAGTTGTGGGGATAGTTGTGGGGCAGATACTCGCTGTCGCCCCCGTCAAAGGCGAACTGCATCACCTTCATGCCGGGGAAGCCGCTGTCCTTCAGCAGCTTGCGCACCGAGTCAAACAGCTCGCCCAGATCTTCGGCCACAATGGGCAGCGTGCCCATCTCGGCCTGGAGGGCACGGAACAGTTCCATGCCGGGGCCCTGTTCCCAGGTGCCGGTGCGGGCGTTGGGCGCGCCGGCGGGAATGGCCCAGTAGGTGTCGAAGCCGCGGAAATGATCGATGCGCAGAATATCGTAGAGGGACAGTGCGCGATAGATGCGGCTGATCCACCAGGCATAGCCGGTCTGGCGGTGGTAAGGCCAGTTGTACAGCGGGTTGCCCCACAGTTGACCGTCCGCGGAGAAGGCATCCGGCGGGCAGCCCGCCACGCGCAGCGCATGGCCTTCGGCGTCCGTCTCAAACAGCTGGCCGCCTGCCCAGGCGTCCACCGAATCGGCGGAGACATAAATGGGAATGTCGCCCATGATTCGGATGCCTTTGCTGTTGGCGTAAGATTTCAGCGCGCGCCACTGACGGTCGAACTCGTACTGCACGAACGCCCAGAAACCGATTTCTTCCTCGTTTTCGGCGCGGAAATTCTCCAGCGCCCCGGGGTCGCGCAGGCACAGCTCGCGGGGCCACTCCTGCCAGCTTTTCATCTGGTTTGCCTGTTTCAGAGCCATGTACAGGCAGTAATCATCCAGCCAGTTGTCGGCGCGGAACCGGAAGCTGTACCAGTCATCGGGGTAAGGCGTGTCGTAGCCGGGCACCGGGCGGCGCTTTAAAAACGCGGCGTAAGCCTTGCGCAGCACGGCAAAACGCTTTTCGTACAGCGCGCTGTAATCCACATGTTCGACGTCTTTGCCCCACTGGATGAAGCTGTAGTCCCGGCGCTGCAAAAGACCGTCCGCCGCCAGCAGATCCAGGTCGATGAAATAGGGGTTGCCCGCGAAGGCGGAGCAACTCTGGTACGGGCTGTCGCCGAAGCCGGTGGGGCCGACGGGCAGAATCTGCCACACGGTCTGGCCGGAACGAACGAGAAAGTCCACAAATTTGTGTGCCGGTTTGCCCAGCGTACCGATGCCCTGACTGCCCGGCAAGGCAGAAATCGGCATCAAGATACCGGAAGAACGCTGCATAGATGATCCCTCAGTCTTTCATGATTCCTTTTATTTTTGCGGCCCCGGCGGGGCCGTCTTTTCCCTTATTGACCAGCGCCCAGAGCGTCGCATGCCGCTGCCACAAAAGCCTTGCGGTCCAGCGGAGCGCTGCGTCCGGCAGCCTGCTCCAGCGCGGCGTTCTCGCCCTGCGAGAGCGGCACGCCGGGGACAACGCCGCTGCCCATTGTCTCCACCAGCGCCGCGCCCAGGGCGGTGGCGTCGCTGGCAGTGTTCCAGGGCGTCACCAGTACCAGCCCGTCGGTCAGCAGCACCTCACCCTCCGTGCTGGTGTACAGCCACAAAAGAAAGCTCATGCCCGCCCTGGCCGATTCCTCGTCCGCGGCGGCAGGCACCGCAAAATAACCCGCAGAAGCGGCTACCGGGTAGTTGGTCAGCCCAGCCACGTTGTACTCGTCGGTGGAAAGGTCATCGGCGGTAAAATAGCATTTCTGGGGCGTCATCACCAGTTCCTGGCAGGCGTCCGCGCCCAACGCGGCGGTGAAGTCGCACAGCGGGCCGCGGTAAAACACCGCCTGGGCTGCGCCCTCACCGGCCAGCACCTGGCCGGGCGTGCCGATGCCGGCGCCGCCGTTGGCAAGCTCCAGCGCAAAGCAGTTGGCCAGGCCGTTCAGCGGGCCGGTCAATGCCTGCCGGGTGCGCTGGCCGCCGGCCGCCACCAGCGTGCCGGACAGCGCCGCGCCCCCGAACCCATGCTCGGGAATGGCAAATACCTGCGTAAGACCCGCGGCAGCGCCTTCTTTGGCGGCGGGCAGCGTGTAGGCGGTACCGCTGAGCGTTACCGTCCTTTCGGCGGGGGAATCCAGCCAGCTTTGCAGCGCGGTGCAGAAATCCGACCACTCTTTCCAGGTGGCGTTCTGCATGGCGGAAAGATCAAACCCGTCGCCCAGCAGCGCGCCGAGCACCCGCCGGTCCGCCCAGTAGGCGTACAGCGTTTTGCCCAGCGGCAGCGCGGAAAAACTGCCCTCCGTACCGGTGCGGGCCGCGGCGGCGTTCAGCAGCGCGTCGCCGGAAAGGTCCCGCCAGCCGTCCGCACCTTCCGGGTCGGCGCACAGCACGGCCAGCCCGGCTTCATCGGCGGTTTGCACGACGGATACCGTCACGCCCTGCGCGGCGGCGTATTCCGTTAAGGCCCGCTCGGCGGCGGGGTTGGATTGTTCATAATAGACGTTCAGCAGCTGCTCCTTTTCCTCCGGGGCACTCTGGACGGAACCCTGCGCGGTTTCCCCGGTGCTCTGCGGGGATCGCTGCAGGGAACCGCAGCTGCACAGCAGCAGGCCGGCGGCAAGCACGGCGCACAGCAAACGCTTTCTCAAGCGGATTCACTCCCTTTTTTCCGGATTGCGGTATTTTCTATTATAGCGGATACCGGCGGTTTTTTCCACCTAAGTTTTATGGTATAATACGTTTAATGTTTGTCGAAAGAGGGAGGAACGGCCATGAGGCCCACCGAAAAAATTTATGAAACCCGGCCATTTGACGCCGGTTTTGACAGCACGGTGCTGTGCTGTGAGAAGGAGAAGGAAGGCTGGGCAGTGGCGCTGGAAGCCACCGCCTTTTTCCCTGAGGGCGGCGGTCAGCCCTGCGACACCGGTACGCTGGGCGGCGCGCGGGTGCGGGAAGTGCACAGCCGGCAGGGCGGAGTAATCTGGCATACCGTCGACGCGCCGCTGGAACCGGGCAGCCGGGTACACGGCGAGGTGGACTGGCCCGCCCGGCTGGATCACATGCAGCAGCACACCGGCGAGCACATCCTCAGCGGGGTGCTGCACCGGCTGTACGGGGCCGAGAATGTGGGGTTCCACATCGGCGATCCGGCGGTGCGCATGGACGTCGATCTGCCGCTGACCGCCCGGCAGCTGGCCCGGGCGGAGGAGCTTGCCAACGAGGCGGTGCGCGCCGATCTGCCGGTACGCTGCTGGTACCCGCAGCCGGAGGAGCTTGCGGCGCTGCCCTACCGCAGCAAAAAGGAGCTGGACGGCCCGGTGCGCCTGGTGGAGGTGCCCGGCGCCGACCTGTGCGCCTGCTGCGGCACCCATCTGGCGCGCACCGGGCAGGTGGGAATGATCAAGATCCTCAGCGTCCAGCCCTACAAGGGCGGCGTGCGGCTGGCGGTGGTCTGCGGTGAACGGGCCTGCCGGGAGATCGCCTGCGTCTGGGCGGATGCCGAGGAAGCGGGGCGGGCGCTCTCCGCTGCGCCGGGCCGTCTTGCCCCGGCGGTGGAGCGGCAGCATGCCGCCCAGGCGGCCGACCGGCAGCGGATCGCCGCGCTGCAGAATACCGTTGCCGGCCTGTTGGCTGCGTCGGCGGCGGTGGGCGAGCCTGCGGCATATTATGTGGAAGGGGCGGACGGCGACGGCCTGCGCCGCATCTGCCTGGCCGCAGCGCAGGCGGCCTGCGCGCCCTGTGCGGTTTTTGCACCCGGCGGGCAGGGCCTGGCCTATGCGGCGGCGTCGCCCCAGGACGGGCCGGACGTGCGCCCGCTGGTCAAGGCGCTCAACGAACGGTTTTCCGGCCGCGGCGGCGGCAAAGCCGGTTTCTGCCAGGGCAGCCTGGCTCTTGCGCCGGAGCGCCGCGAGGAAGCCATGGCGTTTTTTCGTTCCCGGTTGTGATGATTCAAGAGAGGTATCCCTATGCGAATGCGTTTTAAACCCTATGCCCGGCCGGAACTGCTGGCCTGCGATTTCCACGTTCATGAGCCGCTGGCCCACGCCGGTGAATGGCACAGCCTGTATGCCCGGCCCGACCAGCCCTGGCATCTGGAACTGGGCTGCGGCAAGGGCGGATTTCTGGCTCAGCTGGCCCCGGCCCATCCCGACGTGAATTACCTGGGCATCGACATCACCGACAAAGTGCTGATCCTGGCCAAGCGCAAGGTGGAGGCGGCTTATGCGGCCCGCGGCTGCCGGCCGGACAATGTGCTCATTGCCAGTATCGACATCGAGCGCATGGGCAACGCCTTTGCCCCCGCCGACCGTGTGTCGCGCATCTACATCAATTTCTGCAATCCGTGGAGCAAGAATGCCGGCAGCAACAAGCACCGGCTGACCCACCCCCGCCAGCTGCTGCAATACCGTATGCTGATGGACGAGGGGGCCGAGATCTGGTTCAAGACGGATGACGACGATCTGTTCCGAGACAGCCTGGGCTATTTCCCCGCTGCGGGCTTTGAGATTGCCTGGCAGACCTTCGACCTGCATGCCGCCGAACCGGACTGGAACCTCCGTACCGAACATGAGGGCATGTTCTCCGAGCAGGGAATTCCCATCAAAGCGCTCATTGCCCGCAAAGGCCCCGACAGCGCGGTGACCTGGGTGGAGCCGAAGACGCTGGCCCGTGAGCGTGAAAAGGGGGAGGAACAGGAATGAGCCTTTACACGGTCTGGCAGTATATTTTCTTTTTCTTTCTCTACTCGATGCTGGGTTGGATCAGTGAGGTGATTTTTGCAGCGCTGGACACCGGAAAGCTGGTCAACCGGGGCTTTCTCAACGGGCCGCTGTGCCCCATCTACGGCAGCGGCATGGTGGCGATCCTGTTCCTGATCGGGCGCTGGGCCGACAATGTGCTTGTGGTGTTTTTCGGCGGCATGCTCATCACGACGCTGGTGGAGCTGATCGGCGGCATCATTTTGTACCGCGCTTTCCACACCCGCTGGTGGGATTACTCCGACCAGCCCTTCAACCTGGGCGGCTATATCTGCCTGAAATTCTCGCTGATGTGGGGGCTGGGAAGCATCCTGCTGGTGATGGTGTTCCACCCCCTGATCGAAAAGCCGGTGCTCAGCATCCCGGAAACGCCGCTGGTTGTGATCGATCTGGTGCTGCTGGCACTGTTCGCGGTGGATCTGGGACTTTCCATCGCCGCGGCCATCGGCCTGAACAAGCGTATGACCCAGATCGAGGAGGCGCGTTCCGCCATGCGCGTGCTGAGCGACAAGCTCACCGAGGTGGTGGGCAGCAGCGCCCTGAATGCCGACGAGCTGCTGGATGAACAGAAATTGCAGCTTGCGCTGGCCCGGATGGAAGGGCGCGACAATATGGAGCAGCTGCGGACGGAGTTCGAGGCCCGCGCCGCCGAAGCCACCGCCCGCTACCGCGCTGCGGTAAACCAGCTGGAACAAAACACGCGCTTTGGCCCCGGCCGTCTGTTGAAAGCCTTCCCCCGCATGAAGAGCCGCGACCACGCCGACACGGTGGCCCGCCTGCGCGCCCGCGCCGGAACGCTGGCTCAGCGCGCCAGGAAGGCCGTGAAGGAGGCCGTACAGGACACGGTGGAGGAGTGGGACAGAGATTCCCGGCCGGGAGACTGATTTCCAAAAATAAAAAAGACGCGGCTGCGGCCGCGTCTTTTTTTGTTGCCGGTTGGGGATTACAGCAGTTTGTTGGCCAAGGCGTTGGCGGTCGTCTCGCGGTTGATGTCGGTCAGTTCGGGGTTGGCGCGGCAGTATTCGTGGAATAGAATATCGATCACGAACAGCAGCGCCATTTTTGCGGCCACCGAACCGCTTTGCAGCGGGCCTTCCTTGGAACCGCAGAGCAATACCACGTCCGATTCGCTGGCGGCGGGGGACTTGGCAAAGTGGGTCACCAGCACGATTTTCACGCCCCGCTCGCGGGCAAGGCGCAGCACGTCCATCATATCCTTGGTGGAACCGGAGTAGGAGATATACAGAATCACGTCCTGCTCATCGGCCAGGCTGGCGGCCATGGCCTGCATGTGGGAATCCTGAATGCACTGAAACTGGGCTGCGACGGTGGCAAAGCGCGCCCACGCTTCCATCGCCATGACCATGCTGCCGCCCTGCCCGAAGCAGTAGACGCGGCGTGCTGCCGACAGCAGTTCCACCGCGCGGCGGACGGCATCCTCATCCATCAGCGCCAGCGTCTGGGCAATGGCGGCCGTATCGGCGGCGTAGAGCTTGCGGCCCAGCTCGGTGATGCTGTCCTCCGGCAGGATCTGGCCGTGCACACCCGGCTGCTCGCCGGCGGGGACCCCCATCGCTTTGGCCAGCGCCAGCTTGAAATCGTTGTAGCCGTCAAAGCCGAGGGTGCGGCAGAAGCGGGAAACGGTGGCGTCCGCCACGCCGCATTCTTCCGCCAGGGCGGTAATGGACATATACTGCGCTTCCGTGCGGTGCGCCAGAATGTAGTCCGCAATTTTGCGGCCGGACCGGGTCAGGCGGTGATAGGCGTTTGACATACGCTCCAGAGCATTTTTGGTCTCCAAAGCCCAACGCCTCCTTTCATTTCTTTTCTTTTTTTCATTTACTGTGAAAGAATCGTACAAAAAACATGGTATTTTTTTCTTATTATAAACGAAGTAGTGGAAAAATGACAATGGTTTTTAACGATAATAAAAGATTTCGCCATAATGCACAAAAAACTAAAAGTTTTTCATTTATTCAGCATAGTGTAAAAA
>JBJEYG010000128.1:0-1957 GCA_051886555.1 Gemmiger sp. | reverse complement strand
CTCGGATCTGGTGGGTGCGGCCGGTTTTGAGCCGGCAGGCAATGTAGGTAAAGCCGCCCAAGCGCTCCAAAACCTGCCAGCCCGTGTAGGCATACTTGGAATGGACAGCAGTCACCGCCATTCTTTTGCGGTCGCGCGGATCACGGCCGATGGGAGCTTCCACGAAGCCTTCCTCTTCTTTCAATCCACCATACACCACCGCATGATACACGCGATGGATGGAATGCACACTCATTTGCTCGCTCAACGCCTGGTGGGTGGCATCATCTTTGGCAACCACCAGCAGGCCACTGGTATCCTTGTCAATGCGATGCACAATACCGGGGCGAATGGCACCGCCCACGCCGGACAGCGAGTCCCCGCAATGATACAACAGCGCATTGACCAGCGTTCCGTCCGGGTTGCCGGGTGCGGGGTGTACCACCATGCCCTTGGGCTTGTTAACTACCACCAGCCACTCGTCCTCATACACAATGTCCAGCGGAATCGGCTGAGGTTTCGCTTCGACCGGTTCTGGGTCCGGCAGCGTGAGCAGAATCTCATCTCCCGGTCTGAGCGGTTGCTTTTTGACGGCAGGTACTCCGCCGCACAGCACACATCCCTTTTCAATCAGGCTTTGTACCGCACTGCGGGAGAGTTCATCACACGCACCGGCAAGCCAGCGATCCAGTCTCTGACCGCCCGCTTCGGGCGGAACGGTTAGCGCAAGTTCTTTCATGAATTTGCTCCACCGTCCGCCGCTTTACCATCCGTCCGCTCTTTTTTGCTTTCCTTGCGCCAATCTACCAGCAGGGACAGAATCAGAAAACAAACGCCGACCGTCACGCAGATATCGGCAAAATTGAACACCGCAAAATCCATAAACAACAGGTTGATATAGTCCACCACCTGCCGGTAGCGCACGCGGTCAATCAGATTGCCCAAGCCACCGGCAAACACCAGCGTCCAGGCAATCCTCTCGATCAGCGGCATTTTTTTGTTGCACAGCCAAACCAATACGCCTGCCAGCACCACCGAAGTGAAGGCAATCAGGATCCCCTGTTTGCCGCTGAGCATGGAAAAAGCACACCCGTCGTTGAGCACATAGCGCAGTTCCACCACGCCGGGAATCATATCCATATGTCCCACCGGCATCAGATTGGCAGTTGCCCAATATTTGATCAGCTGATCCACCGCGACCAGCACGGCGGAACACAAAAAGGAAACGAACACGGCCAGCATAGGCTCAGGCCCTCCTGCTTCAGATGGTAATCATTGGAACGTTACGCCAAAAAGGCCAGCAGTGTCATACACCGCCGGCCTTTTCCGGGCAGTACCGCGTGCGATTCTGTCCCGGCCGGTCTTGTGCCGGTTGGCCCGGCCAAAACCGCGCATTAACGCATTTCAGTTTTTATTTTGCCAGCACGCGGGCACAGCGCGGGCACAGCCCGTTCTCGCCCACAGCGGCGTCATACTTCCAGCAGCGCAGGCACTTATTGCCGGCCGCGCGCACCGCCGAAACGCCAAGCCCGTCTACCAGGCCGTGAACGCCGCCGTCATCCTGTACCAGATCCGCCCGGGAGACGATCATCAGGTCGGCCAGTTCATCCATGGGGATGGCATTGAGGAAATCGTACATCTGCGCATCGCAGTGCAACGTAATGGCAGCTTCCAGGGAGGAACCAATGGTCTTATCGGCACGGGCCTGCTCGAGGACCTTCTTCACATCGTCGCGCACTGCCATGATTTTCGCCCACTTGGTGCGGAATTCATCGGTAGCCCTGGCGTGATCGGCTTCGGGCATCTGCTCCCACACCACATACTCTTTCATACCTTCCAACTTGGGAATATAGCTCCAGATCTCCTGGCTGGTGAAGCACAGGATGGGCGCGATCAGTTTGGTGAAGGCCACCAGGATCTGATACATAGCCGTCTGAGCGCAGCGACGGGCATGGTCATCGGCACAATACAAACGATC
>JBJEYG010000127.1:0-1957 GCA_051886555.1 Gemmiger sp. | reverse complement strand
CTGGCCGAGGAGATCGCCTGGGATCTGTGGAACGGCTCGGACGGGCGCGGGGAAGTGATGATGTCGGGCGAGAACACGGCATACCTGATGGAGCGCGGCATCGGTGTGGTCGCGCGCAACCGGTTTATCGGCAATCATTATAAAATCGTGCAAAGCCCTGCCGAAGTGCCCGAAGATATTGTAAAGGTATCGGTTTACCTGCCGGACGGTGCGGCCAACTATGCTCCCCGTTTTGTGCCCCGATGGGCACAGGCCAACGCCGCCATCGCAGGGCCATTCTGGATCGATACCACGCTGGCCAATAAGGGAAAGGGCGTGGCCGGGGTGTGCGAAGCATTGGGGCTGGATCCCGCCGGCGTGCTGGCCTTTGGCGACAACTTCAACGATGAACCCATGCTGGACTTAGTGGGAATGCCCTACATTATGGATGGGGCAGCGCCGGCTTTGCGGGCCAAGTACCCCAACCATACCCCACGGCCGGAGGATACGCTGCGCCGCCTGCTGGAACAGCTTTGAACGGCTGCCTTTATTGTACCGCTCCTGCGGCAAAAGGCAAGAGCCGCCTGCAAATGCGAAGGTGCACAAAAAATGTGTGAAAATTTGTGAAATCTCCGTATGGACAGAAATGACGGAATCCGTTATCTCTATAATACAGAAACAAGATTGTTACTCCTGTGAGGCATTACTTGTACGCGGTTGCGCAGTCGTTGCGCCGTACTATGCTTCATGAGGAGTTTTTTCTTTACTATGAAGATTGTGAAAAAGCTCAACAATAATGTGGCACTGGCGCAGGACAGAGCGGGACGCGAACTGATCGTGTTTGGCAAGGGCGTCGGTTTTCCCACCATGCCTTACGAACTGGAGGATCTTTCCCGCATACAGCGCACGTTCTACAATGTACAGCCCCAGTACATGGCGCTGTTGAACGACCTGCGCAGGAGATGATCTTTCTGGCGGCGGATATTGCCGAGAATGCGCAGGACGAACTGGATTGTGAGCTGCGCATCCAGAATCTGACTTTTTCATTGGCCGATCACCTGAATTATGCGGTGGAACGCGCCTGCTCCGGCCTGGATGTGACCACGCCGCTGGCCTTTGATGTGAAAAATCTTTACCCACACGAATATCAGTTGGGGCGTAGTGCGCTGGAACTGGTGGAACAGCGCACCGGCGTTCGCCTGCCGGACAGTGAGGCGGTGAACATGGCACTGCACATCATCAACGCCGAAAATGAGGCGGATGACATGCACGCCACCATGACCACCGCAGAGGTCATTAACGACATCACTGCCATTGTGGAAAATTACTTCAACATTCAGCTGGACCGCAGCAGCTTCCATTATTCCCGGTTTACCATGCACCTTCGGTATCTGGTGCAGCGGCTGATGAGCGGCACGCCGATTGAACCGCTGAATGACGGCGGAATGTTCCGGCTGATCCAGCGGGAGAATCCGGATCTGTACGGCTGCAAGCGGGAAATCTGCGAATATCTTGCGCAGAAATGGGATTGGGAGTGTAGCCGCGACGAACAGCTTTACCTGATGATGCACCTGAACCGGGTGCGTGCGGAGCGCTGAGCCGTCCCGTGTTTTCTTCGACAATTCAACAGGATCGTTACCCCGGCAGGTTCCGGGGGCGTAACCCAGGTCTGACGGGCGGAGCGGATTCCGCGCGGCGGAGTTGGGTTTTTCTTTTGTTCAGGTCCCGTACGGAGCGCGCCCGTGCGGAGCTATGATAAAACGGAAAGTACACACAGGAAGGGAGGCTGCCGATGAACGGTGAAACGCCGGTCTTTCAGGGCGTGGAGTGGCTGCTGCCGCATGTGGGCGGTGAAGCGAATGTGGTGGATTGCACCCGCCGCGGCGCCAGGCTGCGCCTGAATCTGAAAGATCAAAGTCTGGCTGATCTGGATACCCTGAGAGCATTGAACCCGGTGGAGAGCTGTTCTCTGACCGCC
>JBJEYG010000126.1:0-1958 GCA_051886555.1 Gemmiger sp. | reverse complement strand
CGTAGTATCGCCCGTTGTAGTAGGCTACATCCCACAGGGCGTCGGGCGCCTGTTCGGCGCGCAGCCCGGTGTCGTAGGGGTTGTCCATCTCGGTCAGCGCCTCGGGCGGGTCCAGCTCCAGATCCAGCCTGCCGTTCAGCAGGCTGTGGGCCAGACTGCCGTACTGGGCGGCAAACGCATCGTGCTGCCAGTCGGTGATGTGCCGTGTGAAAGAGATCCGGCTTTCGCCGTCCCAGTTGTTGACGTTGTAGGTGGAAGTTGCCACACCGGAATCTGCGGGGCTGGCGAAGGGGGCGGCCACCGCCAGAATACCCAGCGCACCGGCACACAGCAACACTGCGGGGCGGTATTTGCGGCGGTGAGCCAGATAGCTTTCCCGCCAGAGGACACTGCCGGGGCGCAGCGCCCACGCCGCGCAGAACAGAGCGAACAATGCCGCCAGCCGTACCAGCGAAAAGTCGAAAGTCCGGGGGGCATTGGCGGTGATGCCGGCAATGGTGTAATGGAACGAGTACCAGGTGTATTCGCCGTCGTAAGCCTGGGCGCGCAGGGTCAGCGTGGATACATCGCCCGCCAGATCCAGCGTGCGCGTGTAACTGCGGGGGGCTTTCAGCGCCACATCCCACACCCAGCTCTGCCGTTCATACACACTGGAAGAATCCGCCGCAGATACGGAAAAGGTGAACAGCGGGTTCTGGTATTCGGGGTATTTCCGGTCATATTGGAAGGTCAGCCCCTCCAGCTGAAGGTTGTACAACGGCTGATCCATGCCGGAAAACCGCAGCAGGGTATGTTCGTCATCCAGCGTCACACTGCCGTCCTCATTGCGGATGACCTGCGAATCCGCGGTCAGGTAATCCAGCAGCTGTACGGGCTGGTAGTTGTGGGTGGCAAAGTATTGCAGGTTACAAACGAACACCTCAACCCCCAGCGCACAGCCCAGCAGCAGCGCGGAAACTGCCAGCGCGCCCGGACGCCCGGGAGCCCGCCCGCGCCGCGCCAGCCGCAACCCGCATACGCAGGCCGAAGCCCACAGCGCGCTGCCGCATACTGCCGCCAGCCGGAAGGCGTCAAACCCCACCGAAAGACCGGGCTTTGCGTACACACAGGCAGACCAGATCCACACCGCCAGGTACGACCCCACGCCGGTCAGCGCATCCCGCCGTCGGGGGGCGCGGCGGCAAAGCCGGGCGGGAAGCAGCGCGAATACCGTGCACAGCGCGGCAGATACAATAAGAGCAGCAGCAAGCATACCGGAAACCTCGTCTAAATAATCTCTATTAAAAAAATACCACAAAACCGCGCTCTTTACAATGCGGAGCGTTCCCGGAGGGGAAAAAGCTGCTTTTCCACTTTAAATCGCCGTAGGACTTGCCAGCGGGGAAAAACCGTGCTATACTGGACTGCATCGGGGATCAGGCCCCGCATTTTAGGAAAAGAGGTTTGTCAGATGTCCCTGTTGCGTCGTGTTGTTTCCGTCACTGTCGGCCTGGCCGCAAGCTGCGCCGCTGTTGCACTGGCATACCATTACCATAACAAGCATACGGAGGGCCCGGCGGACGTTTCTGCCGAGGCCCCGAACACCGTGCCCGAACAGGATCAGGCGCCTGCGCCTTCTGATGAGACCGTTTACGTTCCGGTGACCCGTGCCGTGCCGAAGCCCGACGAGCCGAACGTGAACCCTGTGGCCGATGTGGTGGACGACAAACCGCCCGTGGTGGACGGTAAGATCGACCCCACCCGTATCGCTTCCCCGGAGGATTTTGCCGATTGGAGCGAGTACGGCTGCCAGGGCTGATGGATTTGGAAGCGGACGCCTCCCTGCAAAGGGTGGGCGTCCGCTTTTTTTGCTGTCGTTGAATGGCGCACAACATGCACAAAAAAATGTGCCGCAGGTAGTCAATATCACGAATCGACGCTTTACAACCGCGGCGGAATTCCTTTATAATAAAGTATCT
>JBJEYG010000125.1:0-8819 GCA_051886555.1 Gemmiger sp. | reverse complement strand
TGCATCAAAATCGAGTTCATTTACAATGTCTAGGACCCTATCATCGATACGGGTGTCGCTTTTTCCGAGTAAATAATCTATTGAAGTGTTGTAAAAGTTGGCTATTTGAATGAGTGTTTCCGAATTTGGTTCACGCGTTCCTTTTTCATAATTGACATACGTAGTATATGGTAAGTTAAGCTGTTGAGCTGCGTCTTTCATTGTAATCCCACGTTCTTGCCGCAACTCTTTCATTCGATTCACAAAATCACCTCCTTAAGTTATATCTTACTCAAAATGTGTAACTAGTCAATACGTGTTACCCAAATTGTGTACAGTGCACAAAAACATTGTATCCATTTTGGGTGTTTTTTTACTTTACAAATACTCGTTTTGGGTATATCATTGTTATAGTTACTCAATACGAGTAACAGAGAGGCTAGAAAGGGGGGATAAGTTTGCCTTATCCAAATATTAACGCGGAGCGAGTCAGGAATTGTATGACCATGGATCAACTCGCTCAGCAGTTGGGCGTCACTCGTAAGACGGTGTACAACTGGATGGCACATGGCAATATTCCGCAGAGCAAGTTGGAAGCTATGTCCGAGATGTTCCACTGTTCTATTGACTACCTTCTCGCATCTAAACCGGTACAGAAGCAAAACGATTAAGGAGGCTATCAATGAACGATTTACAAACCTTTACCAACGCCGCGTTTGGCAAGGTCCGTATCCTGTACGAGGATGGCAAGCCGCTGTTTTGCGGTACGGACGTCTGCAAGGCGTTGGGGTACAAGAACCAAAGCAAAGCGTTGAACGACCATTGCCGTGGGGTAACGAAACGTTACCTCACTGACAACCTGGGCCGCAACCAGCAGGCAAACTTCCTCCCCGAAGGCGACCTGTACCGGCTCATCACCCACAGCAAGCTACCCAGTGCAGAGAAGTTCGAGCGCTGGGTGTTTGATGAGGTGTTGCCCAGCATCCGCAAAAGCGGGATGTACGGTGCCGACCCGGAAGAACTGGAACGCCTGCGCCGCAGCAATGCCGTGTTGCGCGACTGGCTTGATCTGCTGGCCGCACGCAAACGCGACCTGGTGAAGCTTCAGTGATTTGCTCACCGGCTCCACCCCCGAGGAGCAGGCCACACTGGAAGCCGCCAGTCCGTCCCTGCTCTATGCGGCCGCCAAGCCCTCCGCCCCCGACGAGCTGGTCCAGGCCGTCAAGGCTGGCGACATCACCACCCACAAGCAGTACCAGGAGGCCCTGGCCGAAATCCGCGCCAGAGATGCAAAAATCACTGACCTGCTGGAAATGAGCGAGGCTGCCGACCGCCGCGCAGACAAGGCCGAGCAGACTGCCAAGGACACTGCCCGCGAGCGCGACACCGCCCTCCGCCGCGCCGCCGAGGCCGAAAAATCCCTGGCGGGCGCCCGCGACGCCCTGAAAGCGGCCAAGATGCGGGGCGATAAACTCAAGGCAGAGAATGATGCTCTCAAGGCGCGGCCCATTGAGGTATTGGCCGCATCCCCTGATGAAGTGGAGCGGATGGCCGATCAAAAGGCACATGAACTGTTGCGTGTATGGCAGGAGGAGCAGCCGGGCGCAGAAGACTCGACCCGAGAAGCATACGACGCCGTGATTCTTGCCGAGCGCCAAATGGATACTACATGGAAGATGCTTTGTCCGCATATTGCCCGGCTGGATCCCGGTCAGCGCAGCACTGCGCTGAACCAGCTTCTTCAAAAACTTATGTATATCAAGGAGGAAATCTGCAGATGTCTGTGAAGATTTTATCGCTGCAGGCGGAGAACGTGAAACGCATCAAAGCTGTGCAGATCGTACCGGCGACCAGCGGTCTTACGATCCTTGGCGGAGACAACAACCAGGGAAAAACCAGTGTGCTGGACGCTATCGCGTGGGCGCTCGGAGGAGATAAATACCGTCCTGATTCAGCGGCACGAGACGGCGCCGTCGCGCCTCCCTATCTGGCAGTGACGCTGTCAAACGGGATCCAGGTGGAACGCAAAGGAAAAAACAGTACATTGACCGTTACCGATCCGACTGGACGCAGAGCAGGCCAGCAACTGCTGAATGAGTTCGTCGAGCAGCTGGCGCTGGATTTGCCGCGTTTCCTCAATGCCAGCGACAGAGACAAGGCCGACACCCTGCTGAAGATCATCGGCGTTGGCGACCGGCTGACATGCCTGGACCGGGAGATCAAGGCCGTGTACGACAAGCGCACCACCATAGGGCAGATCGCGGCCCAGAAAAAAGCCTACGCCGAGGAAATGCAGGAATATCCGGATGCTCCGTCCGAGCCGGTCAGTGCGGTGGAGCTGATCCGCCGCCAGCAGGATATTTTGGCCCGCAACGGCGAGAACCAGCGCAAGCGGATGCAGGCCGCCCGGCTGGAACAGCAGGTGCAGGTACTGCAGCAGAAGGTGGCGGCTCTGGCTGGGCAGCTTTCGGCCGCACAGGAAGCGTATGACGACGCCCTGCGTGACCTCGAAACCGCCCGCAAGTCCGCCGCCCAGCTGCAGGACGAGAGTACCGCCGAGATCGAAGCCGCCCTGTCCGACGTGGAGGAGATCAACCGCAAAGTGCGGGCCAACCTGGACAAGGCCCGCGCCCGCGAGGACGCCGACGGCATGGCCGCCCAGTACGCCGACCTGACCACCCAGCTGTCTCAGCTGCGCAAGGACCGCACCGACCTGCTGAACGGCGCTGACCTGCCGCTGCCCGGCCTGGGCGTGGAGGACGGTTGCCTTACCTACCAGGGTCGCCGCTGGAACGATATGTCCGGCAGCGACCAGCTGCGGGTGGCCACCGCCATCGTGCGCAAACTCAACCCGGACTGCGGCTTTGTGCTGCTGGACAAGCTGGAGCAGATGGATCTCGCCACATTGAACGATTTCGGCGCCTGGATGAGTGAGCAGGGACTGCAGGCGATCGCCACGCGTGTCAGCACCGGCGGAGAGTGCCAGATCATTATCGAGGATGGCCGCGTACAGGGACAAGAATCAGGCGAGCTTGCATTGCCTGTTCGCCCTTTTGGCGCCGGATCCGAAAAGAGATGTATGAAAGGAGCATTTTGAATGAAGTACAAGATTGAATGCGGCGTCGTACCGGCGCCGGTCAAGATCGTTTTGTATGGACCGGAAGGAATCGGAAAATCCACTTTTGCATCACAGTTCCCGGATCCTGTATTCATCGACACCGAGGGCGGCACCAAGCGGCTGAACGTGGCCCGCCTGCCCGCGCCCACCAGCTGGTCGATGCTGATGGACGAGGTGGCCGAGGTCGCCCGCGGCAATGTGCCCTGCGGCACCCTCGTCATCGACACGGCCGACTGGGCCGAGCGCCTGTGCATCGATGCGGTCTGCGCCCGGTTCAAGGTCAATGGCATCGAAGATTTCGGGTACGGCAAGGGCTACACCTACGCCAAGGAAGAGTTCGCCCGCCTGCTCGACGCGCTTGAGGAAGTGCTCGGGGCCGGCAAGCACGTCGTTGTCACGGCGCACGCCCAGATCACCAGGTTCGATCAGCCCGACGCCGTCGGCAGTTACGACCGCTGGGCGATGAAAACCTCGAAGCAGGTGGCCCCGCTGCTGCGCGAGTGGTGCGATATGCTGCTTTTTGCGAATTACAAGACGATCGTCGAGAAAGCCGGCCCCGAAAAGAACGCCAAGAACAAGGCCAGCGGCGGCAAGCGGATGCTCTACACCACCCACAATTCGTGCTGGGACGCCAAGAACCGCTTTGGCCTGCCGGATGAAGTGCCGTTTGAGTTCGCGTCCATCGCGGGGTGCATCACGCCGGCAAATCCTAACCAGGGCCGGACGATGGCCCCCTCGGCTTCCCCGAGCGCTGCTACTGCTGCCCCGGGCAGAACTTCGACTGCGAAGCCTTCGGCACCGGCCACTGCCCGCGTTGAGCGCACGATCATGGTAGAGGACGAGCCGCCTGCCGCGCCCGCCCCTGACCCTGCCGTTCAGCATGTACAGGCCGAAGCGCAGCGGACCATTACCGCAGAGCTGAACGAACTGGGATACCCGGCCGCGCTGCGCGACCTGATGGCGGCAAACCACGTTGATGATCGGATGCTGCGCCACGCGGTATTCCAGCGCGGGTGCTACCCGGAAGACATGGAAGTACGAAGCTATGACCCGGAGCTGATTGCAAACATCGTTGCAAAATGGGAGAAATGGCTGGAATTTATCCGGGAAAACAGCGATATCCCGTTTTAACAGAAAGGAGAACACAAAATGGCATACGAACCGAATACACCCGATCGCGAGTTAGGCTGGGACGACGAAATATCCAACGATGGCGGCTTTGTCCTGCTGCCGGAAGGAGATTATCCTTACACCATTACCAAGATGGAGCGCGCCCGCTACAACGGCAGCAACAAGGTCCCGCCCTGCCGCATGGCGCAGCTTACCGTGGCCATCCACGGCGGTGACAAAGGCGAGACCAGCGTTAGCTACAAGCTGTTTTTGCTTTCCCGCTTCCAGTGGAAGATCTCCGAGCTGTTCATCAGCATCGGTCTGGCCAGCCCGGGAGCCGATACCATCCGCATGCAGTGGGATCGCGTGCAGGGGGCCACCGGCATCTGTCATGTGGGGCAGCGGGAGTATACAAAGCAAAGCGGTCCAAACGCCGGGGAAACCGGTATATCCAACGAGATTACCAAGTTTCTGCCGCCTCCCGCGCCCAAGGCGGCTCCGGTTCCTCCCACCTGGAAGCAGAGTGGGATGTTCTGATGAACGCCCATATTTCTATGCGGCCCTACCAGCAGGCAGGCCGCGAAAAGATCCATGCAGAATGGAACGCCGGCCGGCGCAGCACGCTTCTGGTACTGCCCACAGGCACCGGTAAGACCATCGTCATGGCCGCGGTCGCCGAGGATCAGGTGCTCGCCCGGCAGCGGGTGCTGATCCTCGCCCACCGGGGTGAACTGCTGGAACAGGCCGCCGACAAGATCCTGAGCGCGACCGGCCTGCGCTGCGCGGTGGAAAAGGCCGGGCAGACCTGCCTGGACAGCCTGTACCGCATCACGGTGGGCAGCGTGCAGAGCCTGATGCGCCAGAAGCGCCTGGAACAGTTCCCGCACGACTACTTCGGCACCATCCTGATCGATGAGGCACACCACGCCATCACCGACGGCTACCGCCGCATCCTGGCCTGGTTTGATGGCGCAAAAGTGCTGGGTGTGACCGCCACCCCAGACCGTGGTGACATGCGCAACCTGGGCGAGGTGTTTGACAGTCTGGCCTATGAGTACAAGCTGACTCAGGCCATTCGGGACGGGTATCTGTGCAAGATCATGGCACAGACCATACCGCTCAAATTGGATATCTCTGCAGTGGAGATGAGCGGAGGCGACTACGCCGTACAGGGACTTGGTACCGCACTGGACCCCTACCTTGGCCAGATCGCCGATCAGATGGTCACTTACTGCAAAGGCCGCAAAACGGTAGTGTTCCTGCCGCTGATCAAGACAAGCCAGAAGTTCCGGGACATCTTGAACGCCCACGGTTTTGCCGCCGCAGAAGTCAACGGCAAAAGACCCGACCGGGCCGAGGTCCTGACCGATTTTTCCGCCGGCAGGTACAACGTACTGTGTAACTCGATGCTTTTGACTGAGGGCTGGGACTGCCCGCCGGTGGACTGCATTGTGGTGCTGCGCCCCACCAAGGTGCGCAGCCTGTACAGCCAAATGGTGGGCCGCGGGACACGCATTTTTCCCGGCAAGCAAAATCTGCTGCTGCTGGATTTTTTGTGGCTTACCGATCGGCATGAGTTATGCCGGCCCGCCGACCTGATCTGCGAGGACCACGAAGTAGCCCAAAAGATGACTGAGACGCTGGCCGAATCCGGCTGCCCGGAGGACATCGAGGAAGCGGCCGCCCAGGCGTCCGAGGACGTGGTGGCTCAGCGGGAGGAAGCTCTGGCAAAGCAGCTGGCCGAACAGCGCCGCAAGCGCGCCAAGCTTGTGGACCCGCTGCAGTATGAGATGAGCATCCAGGCCGAGGATCTGGCCGGCTATGTGCCGGCTTTCGGTTGGGAGATGGGCCCGCCCACCGACAATCAGACTGCGCAGCTGGAAAAGGCCGGCATCAACCCGGAAGGCATCGACACAGCCGGCAAGGCCGCCAAGCTTCTGGACCGTCTGAACAAACGCCGCGACGAGGGCCTTGCCACGCCCAAACAGATCCGTTGCCTGGAGCGATACGGATTTCAACATGTGGGCACCTGGAGTTTTGACGCCGCCCGACACATGATCGATCGAATTTCGGCTACAGGTTGGAAAGGCGTTCCAAAGGGCGTAAACCCTGCCACCTACGTGCCGCCGGCAGCCACGGCCATGGATTTTTTGATGTGAGAGGAGTGAAAGTTTGACAGACCCGAATGAACTGCAGCAGGCGCTGGACGCCATAAGCCCCGGCAGCTGCACTTACCAGGAGTGGCTGGCCGTGGGCATGGGCCTGAAGGAGGCCGGAATGCCGGTTTCCGCCTGGGAATGCTGGAGCGAACGGGACGGCAGCCGCTACCACAAGGGCGAATGCGCCCGCAAGTGGGAGACCTTCCGCGGCAGCCCCGCCCCCGTCACGCAGAACAGCATCTTCAAGTTGGCCCGCGACCATGGTTGGGCAGGCCCCGCCGACAAGGAGCTGGACTGGGATGACGAGATCCATGTGACGCCGGCTGCTGTGGCCGGCCGCATCGTGGACCCCAACTGGCTGGATGTGCCGGAGCTGGCCATCCCGCCAGCCGACGCCCCCTGGGACCCCGCCGCCCAGCTGATCGCCTACCTGCGGGCGCTGTTTGAGCCTTCCGACCATGTGGCCTATGTGACTGAGAGCTTCATGGACAATGACAAGCGCCGCCCCACCAAGGGCTGCTGGGACCGCACAGCCGAACGGCTTATTGCCGAGCTTTCGACCTGCGGCGGCGACCTGGGCCGCGTGCTGGGCGACTATGACCCGGAGGTCGGCGCCTGGATCTGCTTTAACCCCGTGGACGGTCAGGGCCGCCGGGACGCAAACATCACCGAGTACCGCTACGCCCTGGTGGAATCGGACGAGCAGGACCTGGACCGACAGGCCGCCATCATCCACCAGATGGAGCTGCCGCTGGCCGCGCTGGTCTACTCCGGCGGCAAAAGCGTCCATGCCATCGTCAAGGTGGATGCCTCCGACTATGCCGAGTACCGCAAGCGGGTGGACTACCTGTACAATACCTGCCGCAAAAACGGCCTGCAGATCGACCAGCAGAACCGCAACCCCAGCCGCCTGTCCCGTATGCCCGGCGTGCTGCGAAACGGCCAAAAACAGTGCCTGCTGGAGACCAATACCGGCAAATCCTGCTGGCAGGAGTGGCAGGACTGGATCGAATCCGCCACCGACGACCTGCCCGACACCGAGAACATGGCCGACAGTTGGGACGATCTGCCCCCGCTGGCCGATCCGCTGATCGACGGTGTGCTGCGCCAGGGGCACAAGATGCTGCTGTCCGGCCCGTCCAAGGCGGGCAAGAGCTTTGCGCTGATCGAGCTGTGCATCTGTATTGCCGAGGGCAAGCCCTGGCTGGGGCGGTTCGGCTGCGCCCAGGGGCGGGTGCTGTACATCAACCTGGAGCTGGACCGGGCATCCTGCCTGCACCGCTTCAAGGACGTCTACACCGCCCTGGGCTACCCGCCCGACCATGTGGGCCGCATCGACCTGTGGAACCTGCGCGGAGCCAGTGTCCCCATGGACAAGCTGGCGCCCAAGCTGATCCGCCGCGCCGCCAAAAAGGACTATATTGCCATTGTGCTGGACCCCATCTACAAAGTCATTACCGGAGACGAGAACAGTGCCGACCAGATGGCCAGGTTCTGCAACCAGTTTGACCTGGTCTGCCGGGAACTGGGCTGCGCCGTCATCTACTGCCACCACCACTCTAAGGGCGCCCAAGGCGGCAAGCGCAGCATGGACCGCGCCTCCGGGTCCGGCGTGTTCGCCCGCGACCCGGACGCCATGCTGGACATGACCGAGCTGACGCCCACCGACGCCATCCGCAAGCAGCTGGAAAACCGGGCGGCCTGCGCTGCCTGCAAAGCAGCCCTCGACCGCCGCGGGCTTTCGGACGCCTACAGCCAGGACGACGCCTTAAGCCGCACCCGGATGCTGGATATCTGCAAAGAGCAGCTTTCGCTGGCCGACCGCCGGCAGCTGGATGCCGACATCGAGGCCGCCACCCGCCGCGCGCTGGCCCAGTCCGCCTGGCGCATTGAGGGGACCCTGCGCGAGTTCGCGCGGTTTGATCCCGTCAACCTCTGGTTCGACTATCCCGTCCACAAGCTGGACACGGGTCTGCTGGAGGATTTGCAGCCGGAAACGGAGATGCAGGCCCGCGGCCGTGCTGGTGCCGCCAAACGGTGGCCCGGCGGCAAAGAGGGAGCTGCCCAAAAGAGCAAAATTCAGCTGTCCGATGCGTTTGAGGCTTGCACCATGGATGGAGAAGTCACCGTCTACGCCATGGCCGAGTACCTCGACCTGAAACCGGCAACTGTCAAAAAGCGCCTGCGGGCAGACGGCGGCTACTGGATCGACGGCGAGAAGGTTGGCCGCAAGGAACCGGGATACAAGGGATAATGTAATACAAAATGTAATGTACACAATTTACAAACTGTATAATTTTGGCAAAATGGCAGCTATTTTTGCATTTTGCAAAAATGCAAATTTGGCAAAATGGCGGCTATTCTTGCAAAAAATGCAGTGCAAAATAGCCTTATATATATACGGTACGAGGACTTCGAGACGGCCACCGGCTACGGCACGGGGCCTGGGTTGT
>JBJEYG010000124.1:0-1973 GCA_051886555.1 Gemmiger sp. | reverse complement strand
GCGTAACCAGTCCATGGTTTTGCCGCTTCGCTTCAGGCTGTCTTGCAAGACGTTGCCGTCTACCACCAGATCCGACCATGTGGAGGTCGCTTCGGGCGAGAGCGTCAGATCCTCCGGCGTCACCGGTCGGTTTACGCTCTTGGGCAAAAAACTGAACTGGCCGTTGGTTTCCAGAACGACGCTGTCTATTTCCGACAAATCAAAATAACCTGCAATATGACACTGTGCCAGAAACTCATTCAGGTCAATGGACGCACGGGCCAGCTCCTTATTGTAGATGTGCCCATTCTCCATCAGAACGATAGCTGTACCGGAAATCAATTTGCGTCCCCATAGTGTTTTGTAGGAGACATAATGAGACAGCCAGGCAAGAAAACCATATACCAGAATGCCGGTGAAGGGTTTGTACCATTCTTCCAGATTGGTTGCCATCTCGGCCGCAATGGAACCAATGGTAATACTGTTAACATAGTCGAACATGCTCATCTGTGCGATCTGCCGTTTGCCGCCCAGCCGGCTGACAACAAACAAGGTTGCCAATGAGCCGACGCTGAGCAAGATCACATACAGAATCTCCTGCCACATATTCATACAAATCCTCCGAATTTTTAGATAATATTTACCTTTATTGTGTCTTGTTTGTAACATATTATCCGCACTACTTGCCAACCGCCGAAAAAATAGATAAAATACAAAATGTATCTTTATATCATTCACCAGGCAGGGGGAGTGCAGGTGCGGCACGTATTTCTCATTAACCCGGTGGCGGGAAAACAGGATCCCAGCACATGGCTTGTTCCCAAAATTCGGTCGGCCAGTCAAGCTACCGGTATAGAAGTAGAAATCGTCATAACCAAACATCGCGGGCATGCGGCTGAACTGGCAAAATCCTATGCGCAAAGCAGTGATCCGGTGACGGTATATACCTGTGGTGGGGACGGAACTTTTAATGAGGTAGTCCAGAGCGCAGTCGGCTGTGATACGCTGTATGTGGGCTGTGTGCCCTGCGGAAGCGGCAATGACTATGTGCGGAATTTCGGACCCAAGGAACTTTTTTTGGATATGGAAGCCCAACTGACCGGTACAACGGCGAAAGTTGATGTGATCGACACCACTTACGGGTACAGCGCCGCCATCTGTGCTGCCGGGCTGGATGCCAAGGTGGCCTATGGAATTCCCAAGTTCCGGCGCATTCCATTTTGCGGCGGAACTACCGCATATACGCTTTCTATTTTACAGACGGTGATGGGAAAGCTGGGATGCCCGGTCACGGTTGACATTGACGGTCAGGTACGGGAAGGAACCTACATGATGTTGGCCATCTGCAACGGCCGCATGTATGGCGGCGGCTATATGGCGGCGCCGCTGGGGATGATGGATGACGGGCTCCTGGATGTGATTCTGGTCAAGCAGATCCCGCGTCTTAAATTGCCGTCACTTCTGGCCAGCTACAAAGTCGGGGGTCACCTGACTGCTGACGGTCAGGTGGTGCCGGAGTTCCAGCAGTATCTGAGTTATTGCCGGGCACGCCGTGTGAAACTGAAAACGCCTGCCGATCATCCTATTATCGTGACAGTGGACGGTGAATGTGCGCCACGCACCGAACTGCAGGCACAGATCAAACCCGCCTGCCTGAACATCAGTCTGCCGCGCGGCGTCGCGGCAAATGCACCCGCCCTCAGCATCTGTGCGGCGGATGCCTAAAGAGAAAAACGCCAACGGAGGGGAAACAATGCCGGAAAGCAAAGTGAAAATTAAAATTGCAAAAAATGTGGAGCATTTGCCGGCCATCGCACTGCGCGGGTTGGTGGTGTTCCCAAACAACGTGGTTCATTTTGAGGTGGGTCGGGCCAAGTCCATTGCCGCCATCGAAGCGGCGATGAATGCCAACAGCAATGTGTTTCTGGTCGCACAGAAGGAAGTGGATCAGGAAGATCCAACGCTCAACGACCTGTATACTTATGGTGTTGTTG
>JBJEYG010000123.1:0-1975 GCA_051886555.1 Gemmiger sp. | reverse complement strand
CTTTTGGCTGAAGGTAAAAGCGAGGCCTATGTGTGCAAGTATTGTCTGCTTTGCGTTGGAGAAACACTCTGCCGGATGGCAAAGTCGGCTTTGTCGCAGCGTCCCGGATTGCCGGTTGTGTTTGCGGGCGGAGTGATGAGCAGTGAGGTCATCCGGGACTATGTGCTGCGCCGTCTGCCGGACGCGCGCTTTGTGCCGGGCAAATTTGCCAGCGACAATGCCATCGGTGTGTCCATCATCGCAACGAAGGAGGCCGGTTTGTGCGCGACTTTATAACCGTTTCCGCCTTAAATCATCTGGCCGGCAGTGTATTGCGCCAGTGTGAACCGCTCAACGATCTGATCGTTTGCGGTGAAATCTCCAATTTTACAAGGCATTATAAAAGCGGGCATCTGTATTTTTCGCTGAAAGATGAATCCTGTTCCGTCAAAGCCGTTATGTTCCGTGAAAACGCCCGCCTGTTGGGATTCGATCCGCAGCCCGGCATGCAGGTGCTTGCTTACGGTCACGCTGCGTTGTATGAGCGGGACGGCGCCTTTCAGCTGTATGTGGATTTTATGCGTCCGTTTGGCGCCGGTGCGGCACAAATTGCATTCGATGCGTTAAAAAGCAAACTGGAAAAGGAAGGGCTGTTCGATCTGGCCCACAAGCGACCGCTGCCCATGCCGCCGCGCTGCATTGGGGTCGTCACCTCCAAAACCGGTGCCGCGCTTCAGGACGTGATCCACGTAATATCCCGGCGTTGGCCGCTCACAAAATTGTTGCTCGCGCCGGTAAGCGTTCAGGGCCTTGAAGCAGAAACCAGTATTGTAGCGGGCATTCGTGCGCTCGATGCCGATGAACGACCGGACGTAATTCTGGTCACGCGGGGCGGCGGCAGCAAGGAGGACTTGTGGGTGTTCAACAGCGAGCGCATTGCGCGCGCAGCCTATGCCTGTCACAAGCCTGTAGTCTCTGCCGTCGGGCATGAGATCGACTATACCATTCTTGATTATGTTGCCGATCTGCGCGCGCCGACACCATCCGCCGCGGCGGAACTCTGTGTACCGGATCGCATGGAAGCTCAGCAAAAAATATTCATTTTAAGCAAAAATATTCAGGAAAATATGCAGCGCCGGTATCAAATATGGTATAATGCCTATGAGGAAGCCTCCGGGGAACAGCTTTTTCGCTGTGAACGCGCGCGATGGGAGGAAGCCTGCATGCGGTTTGAGGAACTTCGACAGGGCATTACTGCCGCAGCCCATTCCCAGGTCCAGAAAAACTGCGCTGCACTTTCACAGCAGACCGCACTTGCAGCCAGTTTAAACCCATACGGGGTACTGGCAAGAGGTTACTGCCTCGCCAAAGACAACGAGAAAAACTGCGTGCGCGTGTCAGAACTTCATTCCGGGCAACCATTCGTACTGGAAGATGCCGGCGCGGTTGCAGATTGTACCGTACAACGGGTAGAATATAAGAAACGAGGACGCAATGAAAGCACCGAAAAGTTTTGAGGAAGGTTTGCAACGTCTGCAGCAGATCCTTGCACAAATGCAGGACGATTCCACCTCGCTGAACGATTCGGTCAAACTGTATGCCGAGGCGGCACAGTTGATCGAATATTGTGACAAAGCATTAAATTCCGCAAAGTTGAAAATTGATGAGATCGACCTTCAGTTGGAAAAACAAAGGTCGGGAACGGACGGTGACCCGGATGAACAATAAAAATTATGAGGAGCAGTATGCCGCTTATGTGCATTTGACGGAACAACGTCTGCAGGAATTGTGTGACGTTTACCTGCCGGAGCAGTCGCGCATTGCGCAGGCTGCCCGATATAGTCTGCTGGGCGGGGGCAAGCGGGTGCGCGGCGTGCTGGTTCTGGCCGCCTGTGAGCTGTGCGGTGGCGACGCTGCGGCAGCTGCCGATTACGCTGCCGCTATTGAAATGCTTCATTGCTATTCCCTGATTCACGACGATTTGCCCTGCATGGAC
>JBJEYG010000122.1:0-1976 GCA_051886555.1 Gemmiger sp. | reverse complement strand
GATCCCCAGAATGCCCACCGGGTTGGGTACATAGCCGAACCGCCAGGGACGGAAAATCAGCGTGAACGCCGCGCCGCCCATCAGGAACGCCCAGCACTGCAGAACCGGCACCGGAAACTGCCGCAGCAGATTTTTGGGGTAGACATTGTAAATTGTGACGCAGACTGCCGAGAGCACGCCCGTCAGCAATGCGGCGGGGGAGATGGCGAACCCGCTCAGGTTGCCGTGGGTGGACAGCAGGAACACGCCGCCCAGCGCCAACAGGATGCTGAGAACCTCATAAGGGCGGGGCAGCCGCCGCGCGCCGACACAGGTGACCAGCAGAATGAACACCGGCGACAGATCCTGCAAAACGGTGGCGATGCCTGCGTTGGAGAGCTGGATGGTGAGAAAATACAGGTACTGGCACAGGCTGATGCCCGCCAGGCCGTATATCAGCAGATCCACAGCGTTGCGGCGGGTTTTCCAGGGGGCAAACAGCAGTGTGCGATCCTTGAAAAACCAGTACACAAACATCAGAATGCCCGCGATGCCCAACCGGATGGGAACCAGCCAGTTGCTGTCCATGCCCTGGTGGGTGAACAGGTACTGGCCCATGGTACCGGAAAGACCCCAGCACATACCGCCGAACAACGTCAGCAGCGCGCCTTTTACTTGATCACTCATCCGTTTCACTCCAAACGCAGAATTTCCCCGCAAATTTCCCCCAGCGTGCCGAACACCGGTGCGCCGGTGGCTGTCAGCGTCCGCGCGGGCTGGTGCCCGCCGCTGTATAACAGGCAGCGCACGCCAAGCGCCTGCGCAACCTCATAGTCGTGGGTGGAATCGCCCACCATCACGGCCCGGGACGGCTCAAAACCGGCCTCGCGCAGGTAGGCGCGGCCAAGTTCCACCTTGCTTTTGGCGTAGATGTCGCCCAGGCCCAGCAAACGCTCAAACCGGGAACGAATGCCACGTTCGGCTACCTGACGCTCCAGCGTGGAAACCGGGGAGGCGGACAAAATTACCTGCCGTACCCCTGCGTTCTGCAAGACACCCAGAGTCTCGTCTGCGCCGCGTACCAATGGGCAGGCGGCGCTTTGAGGAATATAATATTCCATGTAACTTTCGGCCAGGTCGGCAAAGCTGTCCTTCATAAAATCAAAGCCGGCGCGCCGGTAATAATCCTCGATGGGGAACCCGAAAATGTCCCGGTAACTGTCCACATCGTACTGCTGGGGGTAATGGTATTGCCGCAGAAGATGGTTGAGCGCATCCACGCACAGCGCTACATCGTCCAGCAGGGTACCGTTCCAGTCCCACAAAACAAGTTCCATAGGTCCCTCCCTATCTGATACCGTCTTACTCCTGGAAAATTCGCCGCAGCCCGGCATTGCTTTCGATCAGGCGAACCAGCGCCACGCCCAGAATCACACAGCTGACAATCTCACCCAGGCCGACGGTAAAACCGTTCCACAGCAGGATGGGCAGTGTGGCGGGCGTGTCGGAGAAAAAGACGCTGATCTCCACACCCACGATGACGGCGTTAAACACAACAGGCGGAATGGCCGCCGGAATGGCAAGCCCTTTGATGCGCACATTGCGCAGCTTGTAGGTGAACAGGCAGGCCAACAGTGTGGCAGCGGTGCCGAACACCACGTCGGGCAGGGTGGAGCCGAACAGGTTTGCCAGAAAGCACCCCAGCGTGACGCCCACAATGTATTCCGCCCCGAATACGGGCAGCAGCGTCAGCATTTCGGCCACGCGCACCTGCACCGCGCCGTAACTGAATGGCGCCAGTATCAGGCACAGTACGGCATACACTGCGGCGATCATGGCGCAGCGCACCATACGGCGGGTATGCGAGGCACTGCCGGCCCCGGCGGGATGGGTGGCATCCTCCCGGCGAATGGCCAGGCGGACGCCCGCATAGGCCGCTGCAACGGCGGCCGCGAACGCAAGAAACAATTTCATAATACACTCCGGCGGATCAGATC
>JBJEYG010000121.1:0-1984 GCA_051886555.1 Gemmiger sp. | reverse complement strand
GGGCTGCTGTAATGCGCCGGGCTGACAGTACAGGGAGAACAGGATGAACAATTACGCAGTGGACGGGCTGTTTTTGGCCCAGAGGCTTTCGGGGATTCAGCGGTATTCCATGGAATTGCTGGCCGCTTACGACGAACTGGCCGGATCCGGCCGGGTGGAGGTGGTGGTTCCCGCCTCGCTGCCGGAGGAAAAACGCCCCCGCTACAACAACCTGAGGGTGGTTCCGTACGGCAGACACAGCGGTTTTGCATGGGAACAGCTGGATTACCCCCGCTATTTAAAGGAAAGCGGCCGGAAGGGGCTGTGCCTTTGCAATGTGATCCCGGTGCACGGATTTTCGGGTACGGCGGTGGTGCACGACATCTGTTATAAGGCCCGGCCGGATTTTTATACTGCCCCGCGTGACCGGGCCAGCGCAGCCTGGCATTGCCTGCAATACCGGCTGATCGCCGAAAAGGCGGATCGGATCATCACGGTATCGGAGTTTTCCAAACGGGAATTGATGCGTGTTTACGGCGTGCCGGAGTCCGGAATCACGGTGATCTACAATGCCTGGCAACAGATGCAGCGGGTGCAGCCGGACAACCGGATCTTGCAAAAATCCGGCCTGCAAAGGGGCAGGTTCTATTTCAGCATGGCGAATCTGCTGAAAAACAAAAACTTCCCCTGGGTGCTGCGTGCCGCGCAGAACAGCCCCGGGGAGACGTTTGCCATTGCAGGCGGCGGGAGCCTGGAAAAAGCTGCGGGCGAGATGGGGTTGGCGGGGCTGCCCAATGTGAAGTATCTGGGTTATGTGACCGACGGGGAAGCCAAGGCGCTGATGGCAGGGTGCAAGGCATTTCTGTTTCCCACATTCTATGAGGGATTCGGCATTCCGCCGCTGGAGGCGATTGCCTGCGGGGCACCGAGGATCCTGGTCAGCGATACCCCCTGTATGCGGGAGGTTTACGGACCCTACGCCTGTTACATTGATCTGGATACCAACACCGGCGATGTGAACGCTGTGACGCCGGGGGCGCAGGCGGACAATCCCGCCGGCATTCTGGAGCGGTACTCCTGGCAGGAAAGCGCAAGGCGGCTGGCCGCCCTGCTGGATTCATGATCCGCCGCCGTGGGCTGAGTGCCTACCAGCTCAAAACCAGCGCCGTTATTGCCATGCTGGTGGATCACATTGCCTGGGCATTTGTTCCCACCGGCAGCATCCCGGGGCAGCTGATGCATGCGGCAGGGCGGCTGGCTGCGCCGATTCTGTGCTATTTTGTGGCTGAGGGCGCCTGCCGCACCCGCAACAAACGGGCGTATCTGCTGCGCATGGCGGTGTTTGCGGCGATCTCGGCACCGGCGTTCTGCTTTTTTGAGGGCGGCGGGCATTGGGTCGGCCTGCAAAGCCTGGGAATGATCTACACGCTTACGCTGGGACTGATGGCGGTTTGGGCCGACGCGCAGCCGGAACGGCCCGTCTGGTCCAAGGCAGCGTGCATCGCCGGCTTTTGCCTGCTGTCACTGGCTGGCGACTGGCCGGTGGCGGGCGTGCTGTGGCCGGTAATCTTTGCCCGGTACCGGGGCCGGCCGCGGCGGCAGTTCCTTGCCTTTTGGGCGGTGGCCTGGTGTGTGGCGGCCTGGTTTATGGCCCGGACTGCGATGCGGACGCCGTCGCTGTGGTGGGTACAATCCTTTCAGTTCGCCACTGTGCTGGCGGTTCCGCTGCTGGCCTGCTACGACGGAACGCTCAGCCACCGGGGCAGGACACGGGCCGGGAAATGGTTCTTTTATATATTTTACCCGGCACATCTGGTCGTGCTGGGGCTGGCGCAGCGGTTTTTCTGATCTGTAAAAAGGGAAGTGGTTTTTGGTGTTTGCGCGCATCGGAAGTTTTGGAGTCTGCGGGCTGGAAGGCTACCGTGTGGAGGTGGAAGCCGACGTTTCGGGCGGGCTGCCCGGCTTTACCATGGTGGGCCTGCCCGACTCTGCCGTGAAGGAGAGT
>JBJEYG010000120.1:0-8902 GCA_051886555.1 Gemmiger sp. | reverse complement strand
CAATTTTTACATTCTTTCAAGCCTTTTTCAGATGCGCATTTTTTTGCGTTACAACGCGCATATAACGGCGCAGCGCGGTCAGATAGCCGGGGTACAGCTGGCAAAGCGCGGAATCCAGGAACCGCCGCCGCCCCTCCGGCCCGCCCTTGACCAGGCTTAGGTGGTTGGGGTCGAACACCACGGCGGTAAAGGTCCCCGCCACGCCGGCGGCGCGTCCCCGGTCGGCGCCGTTCAGCCGCACGGTTCGTCCGGGGCGCTGCGTTCCCGCGCCGCCCACCGTCAGGCGCATCTGCTGGTTGCGGCCGCCGGCGTCGAACTCCGCTTCCAGCACCGCAAAGGGGGCATCCCGCCGGATCAGTTCGGCGTCCTTTGCCCCGCGGAAGCTTTTCGCCCCCGTCAACAGCCAGATGCTTTCCAGCAGGTTGGTTTTGCCCTGTCCGTTGGCCCCGCACAGAACGGTCAGTTCCGGCGCGGGCTCCAGAACGGCGTGGGGCAGGTTTCGGAAGTCGGTCACTTCCAGGCGGGTCAGCTGCATCAGCGACCCTCCGCAATCGTCACGCTGCGGCCGTCCAGTTCCACCACGTCGCCGGCCACGCATTTTTTGCCGCGCATGGTGCATACCTCGCCGTTCAGCGTAACCTCACCGTTTTGGATCCGTTCCTTCGCCTCGCCGCCCGTCTCGCACAGGCCGGCGAACTTCAGCAGCGCTTCCAGCTTAATAAACGGCGTATGAATGAGGATTTTTTCCATGTTATCTTCTCCTCACTCGTTCTTGAACCGCACCGGCAGCACCAGATAGATGTAGTCCTTGCCGCTCTCGGGCAGCAGCTTCACCGGGCTGAGAGGGCCGTTCATCTCCAGAATCATCTTCTCCGACTTGGAGTTGCGCAGCGCTTCCAGCATATAGCGGTTGTTGAAACCGATCTCCACGCCGTCGCCTTCCATCCTCTCGCAGGGGAACTCATCGATGACCTTGCCCAGCGTGGTCTGGCAGCGCACCGTCACCTTGCCGTCGCCGAAGGTGACGCGCAGCGGGTTTTTCAGCCGCTCGGTGATCACCAGGCTGGCGCGCTCGATGGTGCTGATGAAGGTTTTGCAGTCCACCGTCACGCGGGTGCGGAACCCTTCGGGGATGACGCTCTGGTAGTTGAGGAAGTCGCCTTCGATCAGACGGCTCATGATGGTGTAGCCGCAGGTAGTGAACACCACATACCGGCGGTTGGCGTCGATTTTTACATCCTCATCGTCGCCGCCCATGATTTTCAGCAGCTCCTGCAGCGTTTTGGCGGGGATGATGATGCGGATATCACGGGTACACTGTACATCCCGCTGAATGATGGCCAGGCGGTAACCGTCCAGCGCCACAACGGTCAGGCTGCCCGGCTCAATCACAAAAAGTTCGCCGGTGTGGGCGGGCTTTTTATCGTCGGTGGAGACCGCGTAAATGGTCTTTTCGATCATTTCCCGGAGCATCCCGCATTTGACGGTCATGGTGTTTTCGGCGCCGGGGTTGGGCAGATTGGGGTATTCGCCCGCCATCATTGCGGGGATCTCAAATTCCGCCACGCCGCCCCGGACGGTGGCGGTGCCGTTGTCATCCAGCTCCACCATCACGGTGGAAGCCGCCATGCTGCGCACCATGCTGCCGAACAGTTTGGCGTCCAGCACCATCTCTCCGGGAACCAGGACGTTGCATTCGATGGTCGTTGTGATTCCCATTTCCATATCGTAGCCGGTCAGCGTCAGGCCGAAGCCCTCCGCCTTCAGCAGGATCCCTTCCAGAACGGGGATGGCCGCCCGGTTGGTGATCGCGCGGGACACACCTTCGATGGCTGCGGTCAGCAGCGCCTTTTCACATTCAAATTTCATATTGTCACCTGTCTTTTCGTAAAATAGCAGTAAGGCGGTCGTTCCGCATGCCCGTCTTATTGGTTTTTTGCAGAAGTGGAAAACGGCAGTTTTCCTTTGTCCTCAAAAACGGGGAACTGAAAAAATTGCAGAGAAACAATTCACTTTGATAATAGTCGTAGTAGGGGGCGTTGAAACGGTGGAAAACTTCCGTGCGCCGCATGGCGATGGGATTTTTCCATTCTCCACCGGGTTTTGACAAATTGTGAAAAACAAGTTGATAACATTGCTGCGCCGCATTCTTCAACTTTCGCTGTGCAAAACTTATGTTGAATGTTGAAAAAACGGTTGAAACTGTGGAGAACTCGGCCCATTTTTCCGGAATTTGCCGGTTTTGGGCGTTTTAAGCAGTCAGTTTTCCACATTTTACAAGGTATATCGACTTTTTTTATACAGCTCCTTCGGATCAGGTGCGCACGTTCTTCATGATGTCGTCGGCCATTTCCTTCAGGCGGCGGTCGCGGCTGATGGATTCCTCAATGGTTTTCAGGCTGTACACAACGGTGGAATGGTCGCGCTGGAATTCCTGGCCGATGGCTTCCATGCTCATGCCGGTGATCTCGCGGATGATGTACATGGACATCTGGCGCGCGCCGCTCACGTTGGCGCTGCGCTTCTTGCCGCGGATATCCGCCGGCAACACATTGTAGGTTCGGGCCACCTCGTTGATGATCTTTTCAATGGTGATGGGGATGGGTTGGGTATCGTTCAGCGTGTCCTTGATGGCGGTGGTGGCTACCCCGATGCAGGGGGAGATCCCTTCCAGCATGTAGTAGGCGTTCATTTTTTTGACGGTGCCTTCCAGCTGGCGGATGTTCTGTTTCACATGGCTGGCGATGTATTCGGCCACATCATCCGGCAAATCGAAGTTCAGCAGTTCCGCCTTGCGCTTGATGATGGCCACGCGCGTCTCAAAATCCGGCGGCTGGATGTCTGCGGTCAGGCCCCACTCGAACCGGGTGCGCAGCCGCTCCTCCAGGCTCTTGATCTCCTTGGCCGGGCGGTCGCAGGCCAGCACGATCTGTTTGCCGGCGTTGTGCAGCGTGTTGAAGGTGTGGAAAAATTCCTCCTGCGTTGCTTCCTTGCCGGCGATAAACTGAATGTCGTCCACCAGCAGTACGTCCGCCTCGCGGTATTTCTGACGGAACATTTCAGTGTTGTTGTTGCGCACCGCCAGGATGATCTCGTTGGTGAACTTTTCACAGTCCACATACACAATGTTGAAATCCGGATGGTTTTTCTTGATTTCGATCTGAATGGCGTTGAGCAGGTGGGTTTTCCCCAGGCCGGACGGACCGTAGATGAACAGCGGGTTGTATGCGCCGGAGGGATTGGCCGCCACCGCCTGCGCCGCGGCGTAGGCAAACTGGTTGGAGGGGCCTTTGATAAAATTTTCAAAGGTAAAGTCGTACCGGCCCGAGGGCAGTACCACGTCCTTTTTGGTTTCCTCTTTTTTTACTTCCGGGGCGGCTGCCGTCTTGGGCACGACAAATCGGACCTCCACATCAAAGCCCAAAACTTTTTTGAAGGCTTCTTTCAGCAGGCCGGTGTACCGGTAGGACACGATCTTGCAGATAAAATCGTTGCGCACGGCCAGCGTGACGCAGTTGGAATTTTCAAAGCTGACAGGTTCCAGGCCGCTGATGTAGTATTCGTAAGTTGCATCGGCAGTCTGTTCCTTGCAGTAGGCTTTTGCGGCGTCCAGCACGTCGTTGAATGAATCCATGATACTCCCCACTTTTAGACGTAAATTTGCGATATGCAGATACGCAATTTAGTATACCATAAAAAGGCTGCAAAAACAACCCGTCAGGCGCCCATTATATATATGTATTATAATAAAATAAAAGGGCGGCGGGGGCGTCTGTTTTGTGGAAAGTATGGGCAGATTGCGCCGTCCCGAAACCGGGCGCGGGGCTGCCCGCGGCAGGGGCAGAAAAAGGCATTTGTTTTCAACCGGTCACGCAGCAAGGTTGAAAATCCTTTCAAATAGTATTGACAAACGCACTTTTTATACGGTATAATCTTAATCTGCAAGGCTGCCCCTGTGTTGGGCAAGGCCCAAGCGTAAATAACGCCCACAAATAGGGGACAGGAGGAAAGAAAAATGAAACAGACTTTTCAGCCGAAGAAGCGTCAGCGCAGTGCCGTCCACGGTTTCCTGAAGCGCATGTCCAGCAAGAATGGCCGCAAGGTCATCAATGCCCGCCGTGCCAAGGGCCGCAAGAGCCTGACCGTCTGATTGCCGGGCCATCCAGTATTGATAAAACAGGTTTGCAAGAAGGCCGCTGAGTCCATCAGTGGCCTTTTTTGCAATAGGGCGGCGCAAACCGCCGCAGAGATCGCGCCCGTTTCGGGGCGCAAAGTTTGGGGGCCTCCATGCGTTACCGTACCATCTGCCGCAATAAGGAATTTGTGCGCGCCTACAACCGGGGCAAATGCTATGTACACCCGCAGCTGGTGATGTATGTGATCAAAAACCGCTGCGGCTATACCCGGATCGGGCTGACCGCCACCAAAAAGGTGGGGCATGCGGTGCAGCGCAACCGCGCCAGAAGAATTATGCGCGCCGCGCTTTCGGAACATCTGTCGCAAAATATCGGCGGATATGATATAATTCTGGTAGCCCGTGCCCAGACTCCCAAACTCAAGAGCACGCAGCTTTCCAAAACGGTGGCCCGGCTGTTCCGTCAGGCGGGCCTGCCGGACAAAGCGCTCGCGCCGCAGGCGCCTCCCAGGGCATGATCGCCGCGCTGTTTGTCCGTCTGATCCGGTGTTATCAGCGGTATATCAGCCCGCTGCTCGGGCACAACTGCCGCTTTACGCCCACCTGCAGCCAGTATGCGATAGAGGCGTTGCAGGTGCACGGCGCGCTGAAAGGCACGCTGCTGGCGCTGTGGCGCATTCTCCGCTGCAATCCCTTCGGCCGCTACGGCTACGACCCGGTCCCGCCCAGGGGGCGCTGGGTCAGCCCGGACCGCATCCTGCGGCGGCCGCACTGAATTTGTCTACTTCCCTGTGATGCGCCATGGGGACCTACTATAAAATAAATGCCCCGGGCGCATGCGGGGCGGAATGGATAAAATATGAGCGTATTCGGTTTCCTGGCCTACATCATGGGCCCCCTGATGAAGCTGATGTATCAGGTGATCCCCAGCTATGCGGTCACCATCATCGTCTTCACCATTCTCATCCGCCTGCTGAGCTTCCCGCTCGCCATCCACCAGCAGAAGTCGATGGCAAAAATGTCGGTGTTCACGCCGATGATCAACGAGATCCAGCAGAAGTACAAGAACAACCAGCAAAAGCAGCAGGAAGAGCTGATGCGCCTGCAGGAGGAGTACGGCTACAATCCTACCGCCGGCTGTATGCCCATGCTGCTCAACATGCTGGTTCTGTTCGGCATCATTGAAGTGGTGTACAAGCCGCTGAAGTACATCCTCAGCATTCCCACCGCCGCCATTGAGACTGCCTGCGAAGCGCTGGGTCTCAACGCCGCCAACTACGTTTCCCAGACCCAGCTGATCCAGGCCATTCACGCCGGCACCACCGTGGAAACCGGCCTGACCGCCGAACAGATCGCCTCCATCCAGGGCTTTAACACCCAGTTCCTGGGCATGGACATCTGTGCGGTGCCCGGCCTGCAGCTCAGCCCGCTGCTGATCTTCCCCATTCTGGCCACCATCACCATGATCATCAGCCAGATCATTTCCAACCGTATGAGCGGCCAGCAGGCCCAGCAGCAGACCAGCATGAAGGTCATGATGTGGGCTATGAACGCCTTCTTTGCCTACTTCTGCTTTACCGTTCCCGTCGGTTTCTCCCTGTACTACACCGTTTCCAACCTTTGCATGCTGGTGCAGAGCCTGATCACCGGCAAGCTGTACAGCCCCGAGAAGTACAAGGCCCAGTATGAGGAAGAGGTTGCCGCCAAAAAGGCTGAGCGCAAGAAAAAGCGCGCCGTCACCGTCGAAGTGAACGGCAAGGAAGTGGAAAAGGAAGTTGGCCTGGCCGACTACAACAAGATTCGTCTGGAACGTGCCCGCGCCCTGGACGCCGAGAAGTACCGGGATGAGCGGACCACCCCGCTGAACAGGGACGAGTAAAAGGATTGGGAGGAAACAATCATGCGTGAATTGGAAATGACCGGCAAGACGGTGGAGGATGCCGTCCGTGCCGCCTGTGACGCGCTGGGCGTTGACCGCGACGACCTGAACGTCAGCTACGAAGTGCTGGATTTTCCTGTCAAAAAACTGTTTAAAAGCATTCCTGCCCGGGTAAAGGTCACGGTAGCCGAGGCAGAGCGCGCTCCCGTAAAGGAAGCTGCGCCCGCCCCTGCCGAGGTTCCCGCCGCGCAGCCCGCGCCGGTTCCGGCCGCCGCGCCTGCCGAGCCGGAGGTTCCGGCCGAACCCGCTGCGCCTGCCGAGCCTGCGGACGAGACGGAGGTGGCGCTGGACATTGCCGCCGACCCGCGCCTGACCGCCGCCGTCGATTATCTGACCCCGATTTTTGAACTGATGGGCGCGCAAAACGTCCGGTTCAGCGCCGTCCGGAAGGGCGAAGCCACCATCCTTCGGGTGGAGGGCGACCATGTGGGCGCACTCATCGGCCGCCGCGGCGAGACGATGGAGAGTCTGAGCTATCTGGCAAGCCTGGTGGTCAACCGCATGGAGGGCAGCTATATGAAGCTGGGCCTGGATGTGGCGGGCTACCGCGGCAAGCGGGAGGACGATTTGGCTGCCCTGACCGCCCGCATCTGCGACAAGGTCAAGCGCACCGGCTACTGCCATGAGATGGAGCCGATGAACCCCTACGAGCGCCACATCATCCACACCGCTGTCAGCGCCATCGACGGCGTGCGCAGCGAATCCAAGGGCGAAGGCCCCGAGCGCCGCGTGGTGATCTATTCCACCGACCCCAACGCCAGCAATCTGCCTGACCGGGAGAGCGGCCGCCGCGGCGGACGCAGCGGCGGCAACCGCAGCCGCAACGACCGCGGCGGGTATCGCGGTGGCAGCCGTGGGGGAAATCGCGGCGGGGAACGCAATGGCCGCGGCAACGGCGGGCGCAGCGGCGGTAACCGCGGCCGCAACGACCGCGGCGGGTATCGCGGCGGCAGCCGAAGCGGCGTGCCTGCCCGTGAGTTTGCCGACAACAGGCGGGATCCTTCCGCCCAGCCGGTTGCGCCCACCCGCACCACCCGCATTCATGACGATGATGATTTCGCCATGTTCGGCAAGATCGACCTGTAAGTTTTCCACAGGATTGTTGAAAACAAAACGTCCGGTCTGCCCGGGCTGAGAAAAAACATCCGTGCCGCAAGGCACGGATGTTTTTTTATGACCGGAAAAATTCCGGCGTTTGCATGCCGCCGCTCCGGCCTCAGTCCCGAATGTGCACGTCCTGCCACAGCGGATTGGCGGCAAGCTCCGGCTGTTCGCCGGTGAACACCGCCGCGGCATCCCCGTCCTTCTTCAGCGTACTGCAGAACCAGGCGGTCATGTACCCGTCGGCGCCGGCCAGCATTTCGCCATGGTCAGTGTCCTTGCGGCGCGCCATCACCGTAAGTTTTCCACTTTTACACTGATCAAACAGCGAATCCATCGCCGCAAGAGGCGAGATCGTTTCGGCGTCCGCCTTGCCGGTCCCGGCGGTGAAAAACCAGGGAACCGTCACCGCCGACGGGTCGTAGGGCCATTCCAGCGCCGCCGCCAGATCCGGCCAGGTCATGCTGGCGGTGTACAGCGAAGTGAACCGGTCGCAGCTGACGGCGGCGTTCAGTGCGCCCACGCCTCCCTGCGAGTGCCCGGCCGCGCCGATGTTCGCCCGGTCGACCCGGTGGTAAAAAAGGCTTTCGCTGTCCGCGTCCGCCGTCAGCAGCGCCTCCAGTGCCGAGACGGTGGAGGAGCCGCTCCAAGAGGAAGCGTCGTCGTTGCCCACCACCAGAAATCCCCAGGAAGCCAGATGTTCAAACACCGCCTCATATTTGCTGCTGGGGATGCCGGTACCGTTGGCCATCACCACCACCGGCCAGAGAGCGTCGCTTTGTTCCAGCGCCTTCGGGTACCATACGCGGCAGCGGTCCGCGCCCTCGCCCCCGCGCAGCGTGTACACCGCCGTCTCGTAACCGCCCCGGGCGGTGTAGCGCTGTTCCAGTTTTTCCACGGCATTCGTATGGCCAAAGTAGCCGGCCGCCACCGCAGGCCGGTTGACAAGGTACCGCAGCAGGACCACCGCTGCGGCCAGCAGCGCACCGATGCAGCACAGCACAATACACAAAACATGGATCATTTTTTTCATACTTTTTCCCCGGGCAATTGTCTGGTATACTGTGGAAAATGATACGGTCGTATCAACTCTATCAGCATATCCTATTGCGGCGGACGCTGTAAAGAGCCGGGGCCCGGGCGGATACGAACCGGCAAAAAAGTATCGGGGAAAGGGGACTGCGTATGGCAGGAAAAAGCACGGGTTTTCTGAAGGATTGTATGGCGGATGCGATGGTGGAATTGTTGAAAACAAAACCGCTGCGGCGCATCACGGCAGACGAACTGGTCAAAAAAGCGGGTGTGGGCAGAGCCACCTACTTCCGCAGCTTTCATTCCAGGGAGGAAGTCTTGTGCTACAAACTGGTAACTTTGTGGGAACGGTTCTGTGAGGAGCGTTCCCTGACCGAGCGCAGCCGGTTTGATCTGCGCAATGCCTGCGCCTTTTTTGAGTACAACTACCGCATCCGGGATGTGTTGGATGTGATTTATGCGGCGGGGGAGGAGGACGCTGTGTTTGAGGCGGTCAAAACCATTATGCTGCCCGAGCCGGACGGCGATGCCGGCGCGTGGTACCGGGAACGCTTTTACGCCTACGGCCTGTTCGGGCTGCTGGATGGCTGGATACGCCGCGGCTACGCCGAATCCCCCGGGGAGATGGCCGCGCTCTGCACCCGGATGCTGGGCGGCGGAACATAAAAAGGCCCTGGCGGCCGGCGAATTCGCCG
>JBJEYG010000119.1:0-1993 GCA_051886555.1 Gemmiger sp. | reverse complement strand
TGTTCCCCGCCGGGCGGCTGGACAAAACCAGCACCGGCTTTGTGCTGCTGACCGATGACGGAACCTTCGCCCACGACATACTGGCCCCCGGCCGGCACGTGCCCAAAACCTATCTGGTCACGCTGGATACCCCGCTGACCGACGCCATGCGGCAGGGATTTGCGGCGGGCGTGACGCTGGCGGACGGCACCCGGCTGGCCCCGGCGGAGGCGGAACCCGCCGACCCGGCGGACCCAGCCCTTGTGCGGGTGGTGCTGCACCAGGGCGTTTACCATCAGATCAAGCGGATGTTCGGCGTGTACGGCGCGGGCGTCAACGGACTGCACCGTACCGCCATCGGCCCGGTGGCGCTGGATGAATCGCTGGAGCCCGGCGCCTGGCGGGAATTGAATGAGGAAGAAGTGGCGGCGCTGCGGGCTGCCGCACAATGAACGAGGGAGAGGAAGAACGTGTCATTTTCCGTACTGATACAGCAAACGTCGCTGGTGTTTCTGATGATGGCGCTGGGGTTCGCCGCGCACAAGTGCGGCGTCCTGACCACCGAGGGCAGCCGAATGCTGTCGAACCTGGTGGCGACGTTCATTTTGCCGCTGAACATTCTGTCCTCCGCCGGCGTGAATGCCGAGGGCGACCTGCTGCGGCAGGTGCTGCAGGGCATGGCGCTGCTGCTGGTGTGCTATTTTGCGGAGATCCTACTGTGCAACGGCATCGCCCGCGCGGCGCATCTGACAAGGGGGAAGCGGGCGGTTCTGGTGAATGTCGCCGTGTTCCCCAACAGTATTTTTATCGGCCTGCCTTTCTGCGTTGCGCTGTTCGGCGAGTGGAGCACCATCTACGCAGCGTCGGCGATCGTGTCGTATAACGTACTGTTTTTTACTTACGGCGTTTCCCTGTTTCGGCAGAACGAAACATTCCGCCTCAAAAGTCTGCTTACGCCGGTCAACCTGGCGACCGCAGGCTCCATTCTGCTGCTGGCCACCGGCTGGCACATGCCTGCGCTGATTCAGGATCTGTGCAAAACAGTGGGCAGCACGTCGACCCCGCTGGCGCTGATGATCGTGGGCGTGATGGTGGCAGAAAACGACCTGCGGGAGATTTTCCGCAAAAAGTTCCTGTACGGCATCACGCTGCTGCGCAACGTGATCTTCCCGCTGATCCTGCTGCTGGCGCTGGCTGTGCTGCGATTTGAAAAGACGATGGCCACCTGCATTCTGATTTTGGGCAGCACCGCGTCGGGTACCATGGCGGCGGTGATCGCCCGCCAGACCGACACCGAGCCGCAGCTGGCCGGGCAGGCGGTGGTGCAGACCACGCTGTTTTTGGCCGTTACGCTGCCGCCGCTGCTGATGCTGGCAAATTTGGTGCTCTGATGGGAAGGCTTTGCCCTTGCCTTTTGCGGTAAAAAAAGGTATAGTAATATACAACTGTCTATGGAAGGAGCGGGGGCGTTGGCGGAGTTTTGCAAACCCTGTGCGATTTTTGATATGGACGGTACGCTGCTGGATTCCATGGGAATGTGGGATAAGGTTACCGAGCGGGTGCTGGGCCGGTACGGCAAGCGCTTTGACGAAGCGGACCGGGTGCGCACTGCGCCGCTGACCGTGCTGGGAACGGCAGAATTTTTTGTGCGGGAGTATGGCGTGCCCGCCGCACCGGAGGAGCTTGCCCGCCAGGTGCGCGAGGAAGCCGGGGCTTTTTACACCGGCGAAGTTCAGCTCAAACCCGGTGCGGCCGCTGTTCTGGATGCACTGCGTGCCCGGGGCGTGCGGCTGTGCGTGGCCTCGGGCACTGAGAAACCGCTGGTGGATGCCGCGCTGAAACATTTGGGCATCCTGGACCGGTTTGCGTTTACGGCCGCCTGCCTGGACGATCAGGGAAAGGACGGGCCGGAAGTTTATCTGCACTGCGCGCGTCTGCTGGGCGCCGCGCCCCGGGATATCATGGTGTTCGAGGATTCCCCGGTGGCCTTTTTCACCGCGAAGCGCGCGGGCTT
>JBJEYG010000118.1:0-1995 GCA_051886555.1 Gemmiger sp. | reverse complement strand
ACAGGTTTGCCGCGCCATTGACCACCGTGCATACCGGTGCGCTGGCAAAAGCACAGACGCAGCCCATAACGCCGAAAGCCAACCAGGACAAAATGGCCAGTTCCCCGCGGGGATTGGGCGCTTCAAACACGCCAGCCTCGATCAGCAGCGCGTAGGCAGGCATGTGCAGAATGTACACCGGCAGCGTGCGTTTTCCCAGTGATGCCAGCCATTTGCTGCTTCCCACCAGGCCCGCCAGCGTCAGTACCGTCAGAATTCCCACCACATAAAAGGCAGCCCGGTCGCCCGTGGTATAATGATCCGCCGCGTAGGACGCACCCTGGAAAATGCGTCCGCCCTCATAAACCGGTTCCGGTGCGCGCAGGACCGACAGGAACCAGTTTCCGTATACCGCAAAAAAGGCCCCCGCAAGCGCAAGGCGCAACGGCCAGCGGCGAACGGTCGTTTTATACCACCGGTCGATCTGCGGCGCAAACAGAACGCCAAACGCATAAAACGGATAAAAGGAAGTGACCCGGCCAAGACTGAGCGGCCAGTCCACCGTACCGCTCCACAGGCCAAACACAATGGCCAGTGCGAAGCAGCCGCAAGCCCCGGCAAACCGGAAGCGCTGCACCACCGCACGCAGCAACGGCACCGTCCACTCCCAAAACAACAGTGCATACAGGTACCACATATGCCGCCAGGGCAGCAACAGACAGGCAACGATGCCGCCCTGCGTTGCCGGATCCTCATGCAGCACAATCACGCGGAACGCCAGCATCAGCGCCTGACTGATCAGGTACAGCCATAACTGCTGACTGACCAGCTTACGCAGATTGAATTTGGCTACCATACCGCTGCAAATACAGAAAATGGCCATGTGGAACATATAGATACACTCAAAGCTGCCGTTAAAAATCGGCGAGGAACCACGGTAATATTCCTCAAAGTGGCCCAGAACCACAAGAATGATGCCCAACCCTTTCAGCGCATCAATGTAATCCCGGCGGGGACGGGAATGTACGGAAATCTCTGTGACAGTCAAGGTCGTCTCCTTTTCATCAGTTACAGTTTATCCCAGGGGGAGCGAATCACTTCCCCGGAGTCGATCTTCGTGCCGCCGCAAACCTGTGCGCCCGCCTTTATAACGGCTCCCGGCGCGGCGTGGCAGCCCGCGCCCAGAACGGCATTGTGGTCCACGATAGCGCCGGCGTTGACAATGCAGCCAGCCCCCAGCACGGCCCCCGCTCCCACATAGGCAAAGGGCAGCACCACGGTGCCGGCCTCCAGCTGCGCTGACGGGCTGACCACCGCCGACGGGTGCACAAACACAGGGATTCGGTAGCCGGCTGCAGCCAGCTTTTGCAGCCATTGTACGCGCAGGGAATTGTTGCCCAACGCCACCAGCGCGGCAGAACAGCACATTTTCAGTTCCGGAAGCGTGTAATCGGAAAAAGGGCGCAGCGATTTGTCGCCGTCATCCAAAAAAAGTACCGGATCGTAGCCGGTTGCCGCCAGCAACTCGCCCAGCTGCACGCCGAATCCGCCGTGACCCAACACCAGTATACCGCCTTTTTCCGCCATAGAATCGCGCCCCTTTCCCTTTTGAACGAATCTATTATACCATTTTGCCGCCACATTGTAAAACCGCACGGAAAGTCGCCCCAAATAAGTACGACTTTGCGTTTGTACAATATGGTAATATTGCCAAAAAGCATTCGCCTTTTGGAAATCCTGTGGTAACTTGGCTGAAAACTTTTGTCGTGTCTTGCAATTTGTCCTGCGTGGCTTTACACTAAGTTTACAGTAGTTTACAGCAGAAAACAGATCGGATTTTGTGTTGGGAGGCTATTCAGGATGTGCCAGGGCTCGAACATGCGCGCCTGCGATACCGCAAACCTGTCCCGGGCCGAATTGCACCCCTTCCGCTGTGGCGCAACTGTACCTCGAACCCGATAAGCGCAGTGCAACCCTACCGCACTGCGCTTTTGTATTGTGTGAAAGGAGTTAAGT
>JBJEYG010000117.1:0-1996 GCA_051886555.1 Gemmiger sp. | reverse complement strand
CGATCTTAACAGGCTTCCTGGCGGGAAATGCGGCGGGTGTATTCCCAATCATCCGACCAGATAAAAAACTCCCGGAAAGGCAAACCATATAAGAAAACCGTTTTTGCGGGCAAAAACAATGAAACAAAGCTGGCCATAACGGAAGGGACCAGCTCTGCATCGTAGCCGTCAATGTCACGGTAAGGGGTCTTACGCTGCCGGTTCATGGGCTGGTCGGCTCCTTCCAACGTCAGCGCGCGAGAGGAAAGCCAGCCGTATCGTCCCTTTAACAATGTATCCGCCTGTAAAAGCAAGGCCAGAGCGTCGGGTTCCGGCAATGTATCGTCATCCATCAGCCAGAAATAATCACAGCCGTCCTCTGCCGCGCGGCGCAGCCCGTACCAGAAGCCACCCGCACCGCCCAGGTTTTTTCCCGTATTGCAATAAAGAAGATCGGCTCCGCACAATTGCTGAACAGCCTGTTCGGTGCCGTCGGTGCTGGCATTGTCAATTACATAGATCCGGCAGGATGCACCCCGTTGAGCGCGGATCCGTTCGATACACTGCATCAACAGCGCTTTGCGGTTGTAGGTAACCACCACCGCAGCTACCGTTGCCATGTTATTCCCCATCCTTTCTGGGGAAGAATTTACGCTGCAAAAACGCACCGCCCTTTTTCAGCCAGTTCTGATGTTCCAAATAGACCACACCCAATTCCTCAAACGAAATGTTGTTGGTGATCAGCCAGGCATCCAGCAAACGTTCGCTCACAAAGCCAAATACTCTGCGGTCGTTGGCAGAGTATCCGGTAAGATCCAGTTCTCTCTCCAGCTCAAACAGAATGTCAAACAGCCATGTGCAATAGTGACCCAACAGTTCCCGCTTCATTACAAACATATTAAAATGATGCCCGTGGGTTTTGGACATATACAGGTCATAGGCGGGCAGATATTCGGGGCATTTGCGCTCAATGATACGCCGCGTAACCTCCAGATCCTGTTTGTGATGTGCATGGATGTACTGCGTATAATTAGTCTCAATAAAGTAATGCCGTTCCCGCGGAAGGATCACGTTGGTGGTTGCCAGGATGGCGTTCATCTCCTCATGGCCGATCACCCGCTTCTTTTTTGCTGCGAATGGCCCGGCTTTGCGGCTTTCAAAATAGCGACGGTAATGCACGATGCCGATGTAGTCGGCATCCACATTCTTCCAGGCCCAGTACAGACCTGTCAGCTCACAGAAGCTGAGATTCTTATCCGAGATATTTTCCCCGGTATCATCTCCCACATAGCCGATATCCGGATGAATGGCGTGCCCCATTTGTACTGGAAGGTACATGGGATCTCCAGGTATCCAGTACGGTTTATGCGTTGCAATGATGATCGTTGTCCTCACAGTGTGGCTCTCCCCGTTTGGAAACTGTCATTTTCAAGCGATGAACAGTAAGATTCAAGTGTATAGTATACCGCTTTCCCAAGGAAATACAAGTTACAGTTATGTTAAAGCGTCCTCCGCCTCGTACTGCTCCTGTTCCTCAGCCAGTTTCTCCCACTCATCAAATAATTCCTGCTGATGGAACCTTGTGTCGTCCAGTTCATCGCACTTGTCACGCAGCAACAGATGGTCGCGCAGCACTTCAGGGTCGTTGATCTCGTTTTCCAGCTCCACTATGTGCGCGCCCAATTCTTCGATTTCTGTTTCAACTTTTTTCAGGCGGGTACGCACTTCGGCGCGTCGCTTGCGCTGCTCCTTGCCGTAAGCCTGGCGCTGGGGCTTTTCAGGCTCGCGGACAGACAGCACGTTGTCTGCTTCGGCTCCGTGCGTCTGCATTTTTTCAAAATTTTCATAAAAGGTCGCTTTGCCGTTCTCCAAATAGAGGATCGGACAGGCAAGCGTTTGCATCAGATAGCGGTCATGCGTTACTAACAGCAATGTGCCGGTGTACTCGCTCAGCGCACGGGTCAGGCTTTCCCGCATATAGATATCCAGATGGTTGGTCGGTTCATCCAGGAACATC
>JBJEYG010000116.1:0-2007 GCA_051886555.1 Gemmiger sp. | reverse complement strand
GGAGAGTACCCTTATCATGCTGGTTTCCGCTTTTTATGGTTACGAAAAGACTATGGCGGCTTATAAAGTGGCTGTAGAAGAAAAGTACCGGTTTTTCAGTTTCGGCGATGCCATGCTGATCCTGTAATATCATGCTGATTACGATTGAAAAGGAGAAAAGTTATGCCTTACCGCCAGATCAAGCAGGAGGGCGCTGCGCGCCGCGGTGAGCTTACCACCGTACACGGCACTGTGCAGACGCCTGCGTTCCAGAATGTGGCTACTGCCGCAGCCATCAAGGGCGGCCTGTCGGCGCTGGATCTGAAAGATATCCGCGCTCAGGTAATGCTCTGCAATACCTACCACCTGCATTTACGCCCTGGCGACCAGCTGGTTGCTGAGAAGGGAGGCCTGCATCAATTTACGCATTGGGAAGGCCCGATTCTGACCGACAGCGGCGGATTTCAGGTGTTCAGCCTCGCGAAGCTGCGTAATATTACCGAAGACGGCGTTACTTTCCATTCCCATCTGGATGGACATCAGATCTTTATGGGGCCGGAACAGAGCATGCAGATTCAGGCAAATCTTGGCTCCACCATTGCAATGGCCTTTGATGAATGCGTGGAGAACCCCGCAGAGTACAGTTACGCCAAAGCGAGCTGTGAGCGTACTTCCCGCTGGTTGCTGCGCTGCAAGGCTGAGCTTGCACGGCTGAAACAGGAGGGAAAAGCAGTCAACCCTGATCAACTGCTGTTCGGGATCAACCAGGGCTGCACCTACAAAGATTTGCGCGTTGAGCATATGAAGCAGATCGCCGAGTACGATCTGGATGGTTATGCGATCGGCGGCCTGGCAGTGGGAGAGCCTAAAGAAGTCATGTATGAGGTGATCTCAGCCGTGGAGCCGTACATGCCCAAAGACAAAATCCGCTATTTGATGGGAGTCGGTACGCCGGGCAACATTATCGAAGGCGTTTACCGCGGTGTGGATCTGTTTGACTGCGTTATGCCCAGTCGCAATGCCCGCCACGGACATTTATTTACCTGGGATGGTATCATTAACATTAAAAACCTCAAATATGAGCGGGATGACCGCCCCATCGACCCCCAGTGCGATTGCCCGGTTTGCCGCAACTTCAGCCGTTCCTATATCCGTCACTTGCAAAAGGCAGATGAAATGCTGGGAATGCGTCTGGCGGTGATGCACAACCTCTATTTCTACAACCACCTGATGGAGCGCATCCGCGAAGCATTGGACGAGGGGAAATATCAGGAATTTCACGATACCTATGTGGAGCGGCTGGATACCAGAATTTGAGTGAAAAGGCTTGCACAACGCGCATTCCTTTTGTATAATAAAAGAAATCGTTGAAATTAAGGAGATTTGATTATGATTCAGTTTTTGGAATCGACCAGCACTACCGGTAGCATTGTTTCTATGCTGCTGCCCATGATTCTGATTATTGTCTTTATGTACCTTCTGCTGTATCTTCCCCAGAAGAAGCAGGATAAGAAGGATGCGGCCATGCGTAACTCCATCGAAATCGGTGATGAAGTCACTACCATCGGCGGAATTGTGGGTCGTGTTGTTGCCATCAAAGACGATACTTTTGTTCTGGAGACCGGTTCTGACCGTGTGAAGATTCGTTTCCGCCGCACTGCCATTTCTTCCGTCGAGAAACTGGATATGGGCGACAAGAAGCAGGATAAAAAGGACGCTCCCGTTAAAAAGTAAGTCGGTTTCCCGACAGGAATAACTCAAACGCCTCCCCGCATAGAATGCATCATGCGGGGAGGCGTTTCTATATGGAAAAAAACAATCAACGTGCTGTAAAAAAACAGATGCGCAGTCAGGCGGCCCGACGAGGTGGAAAAGTCCCTCCCGTCGCAGCACTGGCCGCCGCAGCAGCAGGGGGCGCGGCTGTGACAATAGCTTTACTGAGCATATTTGCCCTGGTCTATGAGCGCACAGCCTTGCCATTGGACTGGATTCGCCCGCTGGCATGCCTTGCGGCGGCAGCGGGGGCAT
>JBJEYG010000115.1:0-2010 GCA_051886555.1 Gemmiger sp. | reverse complement strand
TATTACACCAACTACATCAAGGGACGCCCTGACTGGGAGTTTGTTTCCGTATACTCGGACGAGGGCAAGACCGGCTGCAACACCAGCAGGCGCGAGGGCTTCAAGCGCATGGTGGACGATGCGCTCGACGGGAAGATCGACCTGATTGTCACCAAGAGCGTCTCCCGCTTCGCCCGCAACACCGTCGACAGCCTGACCACCATCCGCAAGCTCAAGGACAAGGGCGTCGAGGTTTACTTTGAGAAGGAGAACATCTGGACCTTCGACGGCAAGGGTGAGCTGATGCTGACGATCATGTCCTCGCTGGCCCAGGAGGAGAGCCGCAGCATTTCCGAGAACTGCGCCTGGGGCCAGCGCAAGCGGTTTGCCGACGGCAAGGTTTCGGTGCCCTTCGGCAGATTCCTGGGCTACGACAGGGGGCCGGACGGCAACCTGGTTGTCAACGAAGAACAGGCGAAGGTTGTCCGCCGCATCTACGCAGAGTTCCTGCGGGGCTACACGCCCTATGCCATCGCCAACCACCTGACTGCCGACGGCATCCCGACGCCCGGCGGCAAGACCGTCTGGGGCAAAGGCGTTGTCCTGAGCATTCTGACGAACGAGAAATACAAGGGGGACGCGCTGTTGCAGAAGGTGTTCACGGAGGACTTCATCTCCAAGAAGAAGGTCAAAAACACCGGGCAGGTGCCTCAGTACTATGTGGAGGGCAACCACGAGGCTATCGTCAGCGCGGAGACCTTCGATCTGGTGCAGGAGCAGATCGCCGCCCGAAAGCCCGGCGCGAACCGCTACAGCGGCGTTCACCTCTTCTCCGGCATCGTGTATTGCGGGGACTGCGGCAGCCTGTACGGCTCCAAGGTCTGGCACGCCACCGACAAGTACCGCAAGGTTGTCTGGCAATGCAACCACAAGTATGAAGGCGCCATCTGCCGCTCGCCGCACCTGACCGAGCCGGAGCTGGAAGCCATCGTGATCAAAGCCATGGGCAGGCTGAGCAATGACCGAGAGGAGATCATCCGCACGGCGGAGATGCTGCGTGCCACCGTCTATGATACCACCGCCCTTTGCGCGGAGCAGGAGCAATCCGAGACGGAGCTTGCGGAAGCCGCCCGTGAACTGACAGAGGCGATCATGCGAAACGCCAGCGTCGCGCTGGATCAGGCGGAGCACCAGCGTGAGACGGCCCGTCTGAGTGCACGGTATCAGGAGCTTCAGGACAAAAACGAAGCCCTGAAGCAGGAGATCAGGGAAAAGATCAGCCGGCGCAGACGCGTGGACAGCTTCATCAGGGAGCTGAAAAACCTGCCGCAGCATGCTGAGCAATTCGACCCCGTGGCCTTCCGCATTCTGGTGGAGCGCATCACGGTGTATGAGGGCAAGCGCGTGGTCGTCCGATTCAATGACGGGACGGAGATCGAGGCATAATACGTTCGCCTTTTTGCAGCAGGTGGAAGCCTGCTGCCTTTTCTGTTTCATGGACAGATACTCATGTTCCTCTTTGGTTTCGATCATTGTTTGTGCGGGATGATGATACGCAAGTAGACCGGCAGGCACCTAATGAGCACAGAATGTCGGGGGCTACCGGCATTACTGTCACTTGGCATACTTTTCCCGATATTCCGTTGGGGTGCGTCCTGTGTATTTTTTGAAGACCTGTGTAAAGTGGCCGGGCGATGAAAAGCCAAGATAAGAACCAATGACGGAAAATGGCTTATCTGAATAACGGAGGAGGCGTTTTGCTTCCTCCACTTTTTCTTTCAGGATGAAAACCGTCAGGGTTTCTCCGGTCTCATCCCTGAATCTTGCCGAAAGATACGGCCGACTCATGTACAGCTCTTTGGCGATGGCCTCGACCCGAATAGACTCCGACAGATGATGCTGAATGTAGTTTGTGACCGCAAGGGTCAGCGGCGTTGGCTTTCCACCAAAGTGAATACGCTCCACACGCTCTGTAAACTCCAGCACCATGTGGTATTGCAGATTGGTAATTCGATCCAGGTTATTCAGAAG
>JBJEYG010000114.1:0-2016 GCA_051886555.1 Gemmiger sp. | reverse complement strand
TGGATCCGAAGGATCTGCGTATTGACACATTTCGTTCCTCCGGTGCAGGCGGTCAGCACATCAACAAAACCTCCAGCGCCATCCGAATCACGCATCTTCCCACCGGTATGGTGGTGGAATGCCAGGACCAGCGCAGCCAGCGGGAGAACCGCGAACAGGCTCTCAAAGTCCTGCGCAGCCGCCTGCTCCAACAAAAGCAACAAGCCTACGATGACGCTTATAATGCCAGGCGCCACAATCAAGTGGGTACCGGCGATCGAAGCGAGAAAATACGAACCTACAACTTCCCACAAAGTCGCCTGACCGACCATCGCATCGGCCTTACCATCTACAAGTTGGAAGCCGTGCTGGACGGAGACCTGGATTTGGTGGTTGAACCGTTGATTCTGGCCGACCGGGAAGAAAAGCTTAAATCACAAAACAGCAGCGAGGTAAAAGAACCATGAAAACGCAGGTGTTGCCTGTCAATTCGGAAAGTATTTTCCTTGCAGCAGATTTGCTGCGGCAAGGCGAGCTGGTGGCACTGCCCACTGAAACAGTCTACGGAATTGCCGCTGACGCACGCAACGGCAAAGCGGTAAAAAAAATCTTTGCCGCCAAGGGTCGACCGCAGGACAACCCGCTCATTGTGCACATTTACGGCATGCAGATGTTGGAGGGCGTTGTCGCCCGGGTACCGGAACGTGCACTCAAATTGGCAAAGGTGTTCTGGCCCGGCCCCTTCACTATGGTAATGCCCCGCGGCGCGGAAATCTCCGAAGTGACCTGCGCCGGTCTGGATACCGTCGGCGTTCGCATGCCTTCCAATCCAGTGGTGCAGCGGGTCATCCAGGCTTCCGGTGTAGCGTTTGCCGCGCCGTCGGCAAACCTTTCCGGTAAACCCAGCCCCACCAATGCAGCGGATACTCTTGCCGACATGGACGGCCGCCTTCCACTGATCCTGGACGGCGGAGAATGTGCTGTGGGGGTGGAATCCACCGTACTTTCCGTAATAGGGGAGCAGCCGATGTTGCTGCGTCCCGGCTATATTACCAAGGAACAAATTGAGGCAGTACTCGGCGAGGAAGTTCTCGTCAGCCCTGCCATTCTGGAAAAGCTCAAAGAGGGGGAGGTTGTCCGTTCCCCCGGCATGAAATACAAACATTATGCTCCGAAAGCGCAGATTACCATTTTAAGGGGAAGCTTTGACGCTTACCGTACCTATGTGGCCGAACATGCTGCTCCCGGCGTGTGGGCGCTTTGCTTTGACGGCGAAGGCGCAGAGTTGCCGGTCCCTTCGGTAGAATACGGAGATGAAGGGGATGGCGCCGCACAAGCGCACCGCCTTTTTACTGCGCTGCGCGATCTGGACAAGGCCGGCGCACAGGTGGCATATGCACGCTGCCCTCAACAGGATGGCGTTTCCATGGCGGTTTATAACCGTCTGATCCGCGCGGCGGCTTTCCGGGTGGTGACGTTATGAAAACCATCGGGATTACCGGCCGTTCGGGCTGCGGAAAATCCAGTGTAACCGCCGCGCTTCTTGCGCAAGGGTATCCTTGCGTGGACGCCGATCAGCTCTCACGAGAAATTTTGCAGCCCGGTTCGCCCTGCCTACCGCAGCTTCAACAGGCATTTGGGGAGGATATTCTGTTGCAAAACGGAGTTCTGCAGCGCCGCCTGTTGGCGGACCGGGCTTTTGCCACACCGGAGGGCACTCAAAAACTGACGGAAATTACTTTCCCGGAGATTGTGCGCCGGATTCTGGCTGCCCGGGATCGGGCCGCCGCACAGGGAAATTCACTGTTTTTTGTGGACGGCGCTGTGATAATCGACACACCTTTTGAACGGAACTGTGATAAGATCATTGTTGTAACTACACCGTATGAGGAGAGCGTCCGCCGCATCTGTGCGCGGGATGGAATCTCCGCAGAGATGGCGCGCCGTCGTTTGGACGCGCAGGTCCCGGAAGATGTTTTGCGTGCTCACGCAGATTTTGTTATTGAAAACAACAGCACTCCCCATGCGCTCGAGCAA
>JBJEYG010000113.1:0-2022 GCA_051886555.1 Gemmiger sp. | reverse complement strand
TATTCGCCGGTGCGGGGGTCGTACTTCATGTCGAAGTTGGCGTAATCCTCCCAGCCGACAGCCTCAAGAAATTCTTTCATGCGTTCCAGCAGTTCCGGATCATTGTATTCCGGCAGCGAGAGAATGGCCGCATAGTTGCCGATCCCCTCCGGGGTCTGCTCTTCCAGCAGCGGGCGGCCCAGCGCCATCAGGTGCACTTTGTGATCCAGCCCGCAGTAGGCGTTCAGCACGCGCATGTTGTTGTCGTCGCCGGGAATGTACTCCTGCAGAATCAGGTCGTCCTGGTAGCTGCTGCCGTAAATGGCCGCGGTGATGGCGTCGAACTCCGCCTGGTCGTTGGCAAGAAAAACCTTCTTCTTGTGCGGAAAGCTGCAATTCCAGTAGGCGGGCGAGTTGCTGGCCTTGATGATGCAGGGATATTCAAAGGGAAGCCGGACCGTTTTGTAATTCTGCGCGTTGCAGGTGTAGGTTTTGGGGTAAGACAGACCGTGCTCCGCGCAGGCACGGTAAAAATTATCTTTAATGTCCAGGTTCAGCACGGTGTCCAGCTCCGGGCAGGCAAAATGAAAGTAGGGCGCGATGGCTGCCCGGTTGCGGGCCATCAGCACGGTGTAACCGTCGGCACAGCTGACCAGCAGCAACGGCGTATTTTGATAGTCATGCGCTTTGGCGTAGGCAATGAGCGTGTCCACAAACACGCGGTCATCTTCCAGCTGCGGCTCCACCACGGCGATCGTTACCAGCCGGGTGTTCGCAGTGGCGACCAGACGCGCCTTGCAGATGGCGTCGCTGACAACGCCGTATTCCAGATAAAAGCTGCGTGCCATGCCATAGACGTTGGCGTCGCTGGCCAGCAGGACAGGCTTGAAGTTTTTCATGCAGATTCCCCATTCGTATGTCATGCAGTATCTTCTACCATAAATTTTACCCTTTATTATACGTCTTTCCCGCTTCGATGTCAAAATTCCGGCGTAAAATTCATCCAAAACCGACAAAAAATCCCGCATTCTGTGCGGAATGCGGGAAAGCGCCGGGGCAGTACCTCAACCAGACAGCCAAGTACCCCGGTGGCCCGTGCCAGAACCTCCGGCGCAGGGGCTTTCAGGTCTGGAATGCACACCACCTACAGCCCGGCGGCGTACTCCGCCAGCGTCGCCCGGTGCCCGTACCGGGCAGACAGCTCGCAGGAAAGCCGGCAGCGGAGCAGTTTGCTGTCCGAATCAAAGATCAATGTGTGGTTCCCAACAGTTCCCCGTAAAGTCTATGGCGAAACGGTTCAGTCCTTTGCAGGGCTCAGATATACCGGTTCGGACTGCCATTCGTTGCCGCACTCGTCGGTGAGAACCGCCTGCAGCGCCACGTCGCCGCCCGACCAGGGCAGAGGATAGCGTTCGGCGTCGAAGGTGCACAGAAAAACGCCGTCGCCGTAAAAGGGATCCTGCCAGGAGAAGGCGCCCCCGTCCGTACCGTCCAGCCCCATCCACCCGTCGTAAGTCAGCGGTGCGCGGTCGGCAATTTCGCCGTCCAGCAGCAGCCGCAGCTCGCCGCCGGTAATGCCCAGCCAGCCCGGGGTGGCGAACTGCACTTCCACCGGGTACCAGGTCAGCGTCAGGCCACCGGCCGACGTGCGGTAAGCGTAATTCCCGTTCTCTTCCACCGCGACGGTGATGGCGCTCCGTCCGGTGCCGTCAAACATGTACAGCGTTCCCAGCAGTTCGTTTCGTACCGTGCCGTCGGCCAGCTGCCATTGCAGACGCAGGGCAGGCTCGCTGCCGAGACATTGAAGCGGTACGGTACACGCAGCCTGCAGCGTGCCGTCCTGTTCCTGTGCTGGGACGCGCAAGGCGTCGTCGCCGGTATCCAGCACAAAGACAGCCTCAGTGCTGGCGGGAAGCTCCTTGGGACTGGCACGCAGCGAAAGCTTCAGCTCGCCGGTGGCACGGTCGTACCCGGCGACCCGGCAGCTCCAGTCAGCCATGCCGTTGCCGGCCTGGGCGATGGTGTCGCTGAGTTGCTGCTGGT
>JBJEYG010000112.1:0-9071 GCA_051886555.1 Gemmiger sp. | reverse complement strand
CACGGCGGACAGCCTGTGGGACAGCAACGGTGAATTGTACGCAGCCAACGGCATCGGCAAACAGTCGGTGGAAAATTATCTGCTCAACTCGCAGAAAGCGCGTGCCATTGAACAGCTGCTCTACGGCGAGAACGGTGTGGAGCCGGTGACCGAGCAGGACTATGCCGACTATATCTCCAACGAGTGCTACTATGTGGATCTGGTGATGCTGCCGCTGTATGATTCCTCCAGCTATGTGTTCGCCACCGAGGATCAGGCTGCCCGGATCGATGCGCTGGCCGACGAGTGCGTGCAGACGCTGACCGGCCTGTGTACCCCCGAGACCGCCAGCGGCGACGCGTATCAGTCGCTGTACACTGCCGCATCCGAGTATCTGCCCCAGGTGTTCGAGACACTGGGCGTCTCAACCTATGATGCCAGCACGGCTTACTACTACACCGGCTCGCAGCTGTTGCTTCCCTCCGATCTGACCTACTACGATGACGGCGAGGGCGGCAACGCCATGACCGATGTGCTGGATGCGCTGAGCTACGGCCAGTGGGGCAAGGTAGACTTGGGTACCAGCATTGCGGTGCTGCGCAAGGTGGACCCGCTGAAAGAATATACCGCTGCGGAGCTGGCGGATTCCTACGGCCTGCTGGATGAGATCAAGAGCGAAGAAGTGCAGGCTATGCTGTACGATCTGGGCGCCTCAATGGAGCATAGTCTGTCCGACAGCGCCATGAAAACTTACGCGGCATCCAAGATCAAGCGCACGGTGTAACCTATGACCCAAAGCAAATGGAAGAATTTTGCCCTGGAGATCCTGGGATGTGTTGTCTCGGCGCTGGGACTTTACAATTTCGCGGTGGCGGCGGATGTGCCGGTCACCGGCGTGGCGGGCATCAGCTCCATTTTATTTCGTCTGTTCGGCATCCCCATCGGTCTGAGCAGCATTCTGATCAACATTCCCATCATTGTTTTCTGCTATAAGACTCTGGGACGGGATTTCCTGCTTCGCAGTGTGCGCTGCATGATCGTGTTTGCGCTGGTCACCGACTATCTGGCTCCGCTGCTGCCCGTTTACAGCGGCGACCGGATGCTGGCCACCATCTGCGGCGGCGTTATTGGCGGTGTGGGCGACGCGCTGATCTATATGCAGAATTCCAGCACCGGCGGCATGGACTTCATTACCATGGCCATCAAGTCCAAGCGCCCCCATCTGCCGTTCGGCAATCTGACCTTTGCCGCGGCGCTTGCGGTGATCCTTGCCAACGGTCTGGTATTCCGCGATGTGGATTCCATCATCTACGGCTTGATCGTCAACTTTATTTCGGCGGCGGTCATCAATAAAATGATGTTCGGCTTCAATGCCGGAATGCTGGCACTTATCATCACCGACAACGGCAAAGCCTGTTGTGATGCCATTGACAGGACGGTGGAACGCGGTTCCACCATCATCAAAGCCTACGGCGGCTACAAGCAGGATGAAAAGGACGTGGTGCTCTGCGCCTGCACCAACAAGCAGCTGTACTTGGTGGAGAAGGCCATCAAAAAGGTGGACCCCGGCAGTTTCATTATCATGCTGCAATCCAACGAGGTGCACGGCGAGGGATTCCGCCGGCTGGAGTTGGGCAAAACCGAGCAGGACCAATAAAGCAAAAACGCGCCCCCGGCCGAAGCTGCGGCCGGGGGCGCGGTATATTTTCAAAACGATTATTTGTGCGCCGGAACCTCGCTCTGTGCGGGGGCGTCGGGCGGCAACTCGCCCTGCGCGGCGGCTTCCAGACGGGACAGGCGCGCTTCCAGGGCGGCGATGCGCTGGTTGGTGATGTCCGGCAGATCCTGCTGATCCAGGTCGTCGGAGGGGCAAACCTTCTTGTTGTTGATACGCACCACCTCGGCGGGCACGCCCACGGCGGTGCAGTTGGCGGGCAGATTGCACAGCACCACGCTGCCCGCGCCCACACGCACATTGTCGCCGATGTACACCGGGCCGAGCACCTTGGTGCCCGCACCGATCAGCACATTGTTGCCCAGCGTGGGATGACGCTTGCCGGTGTCCTTGCCGGTGCCGCCCAGCGTTACGCCGTGATAGATGGTGCAGTTGTCGCCGATCTCGGTGGTTTCGCCAAACACGATTCCCATGCCGTGGTCGATGAACAGCGTGCGGCCGATCCGGGCGCCGGGATGAATCTCGATGCCGGTGATATGGCGGGCAAGCTGGCTGTTGAGCCGTGCCAGAAAAAAGAAATGGTGTTGATACAGAAAATGCGATACCCGGTGAAACAGCAGCGCATGCCAGCCGGGGTACAACAGAATGACCTCCGCCACATTGCGTGCGGCGGGATCCTTGTCACGAATGTTTTTTGCGTCTTCCCAAAGGCCCATAGTACTCTTCCTCTCCCATTGCATACAGCATTACTCTAGCATATTTCGCGCAAATTGTACAGTGTGGCCGTCAAAATTTCCGCTGCCGCCAGCCGAACAGTTCGGCGGATTTTGGCAAACTGACCAAAAGTTCTGCAAAAATTCGGTAAAATCCCTCTTAGGCGCGGGAGCCTGCTGCGTTGACACCGCCTTTGCCTGCGTGTTAGAATATACAAAATAAGCCAAGGCGAGAAAGGAGCGCGGCACGGTGTTGATGCAGGATTACCTGACCCACAATGAGAAAAACTACGGTGCAGCGTTTCCCGCCTGCGCGGTACAGGGCATTTTATTTTAACTTTTCCTTTCGGGGAAAAGTTTTTTTTTGCCCAAAACCGCCCGGCTGAGTTTGCTGTGAAAGGGGAACGCAAATGTTTATCCGCAATGCGAAAAACACCGCCGGTACCCGGTGCGATTACTGGCTGCGGGACGGCAAAATCGTGGCGGTCGGCTGTGATCTGCCTGTGCCGGAGGGTGAGGAGGTGCTGGACGCCAAAGGCCTGACCATTCTGCCTGCCTTCATTGATACCCACTGCCACTGGCGCACCCCCGGCCTGGAATATAAGGAGGATGTGTCCACCGGCAGCGCAGCGGCGGCTGCGGGCGGTTACACTTTCGTCAATCTGATGCCCAACACCCGTCCGGTGTGCTCCAACGCGGAAATTGCCCATTCCGTTATGGCCAGGGCGGCCGAGGTTGGGCTGTGCGACGTCAACCAGTGCGTTTCCATCACCGAAAACTTTGACGGCAGAACGCTGGACCATCTGCTGACGCTGCCGCCCGATCTGAAATACATCTCGGAGGACGGCAACGGCGTGATGAATAACGCCGTCATGGCGCGGGCCTTCGCCATTGCCGCCGACCGTGGCCTGACGGTGATGAGCCATGCCGAGGACCGGGAGATCAGCCCCTGGGATTACCGCCTGGCGGAAAACATCGAGACGGTGCGCAACCTGCATCTGGCCGAGTATTACGGCACCCGGCTGCACATGTGCCATGTTTCCACCCGCGAATCCGTTGAAGCCATCCGGGTCAGCCGGGCGGTGGGCGCCCGCGTTACCTGCGAGGTGACGCCCCATCACCTGTGGTTTGACGATTCCCGCCTGCAGTACCGCGTCAACCCGCCCATCCGCAAGGCGGACGATGTGAAAGCGCTGGTGGAAGCGGTTCTGGACGGCACCGTGACCTGCATCGGCACCGACCACGCGCCCCACACCGCCGAGGAAAAGGCGAAGGGCGCCGCAGGCATGGTCGGGCTGGAAACCGCTTTTGCGGTGTGTTATACCAAGCTGTGCCGCATGGAGGGCCTGCCGCTGGACCGGCTGAGCTATCTGATGAGTACCGGCCCTGCCGCTGTGATGGGATTGACCGGCCGCAAGGGACGTCTGGAACCCGGCTACGACGCTGACGTGGTACTGGTGGATGTGGATCACATGTACACCGTACACAATGACCGGCTGCACTCCAAAAGCAAAAACAGCCCCTATGAGGGCGAGAAGCTCTACGGGCAGATCAAATATACCTTTAAAGGCGGAAAATGCACCTACAACAGCGAGGAGGACGATTGAACATGACCAACATGGACAAACTGTACGAGGGCGTTGCGGCCCGCGGCCCCGTGTGCGTGGGCCTGGACACCGAACTTTCCTACCTGCCGCAGGACGCGGTGGACACCGCAAAGACGGCGGGCGAAAATGTGCTGGCTTATAACCTGGCGCTGATCGACGCCACCAAAGCGGTAGCCGGTTGTTACAAAGTGCAGATTGCCTATTATGAAAGCCTGGGGCTGGACGGCATGCGCGCCTATGCTCAGACGCTGAAAGCGGTGCGCGCCGCCGGTGTGCCGGTGATTGCCGATATCAAGCGCGGCGACATCGCCAAGACCGCCGAAATGTACGCCAAAGCGCATTTCACCGGCGATTTTGAGGCGGATCTGATCACGCTGGCTCCCTACATGGGCCTGGATTCCATCAGCCCCTATCTGCCTTACTGTGCCGAACAGGGCAAGGGTGTGTTCGTGCTGTGCCGTACTTCCAACCCCGGAGCCAAGGATTTTGAGTACGAAAAACTGGCCGACGGCCGCCATGTCTACGACCTGGTGGGCGATAAGCTCACCGGGCTGGGCGACGGCTATCTGGGTGAGCACGGCTATTCCAGCATCGGTCTGGTCATTGGCGGCACCCATACCGAGGAAGCCTCCGAGATCCGCGCCCGTTACAAGAACACCTTCTTCCTGATTCCCGGTTACGGTGCCCAGGGCGGCAAGGCGGAGGATATCGCCCGCTATATGAACGCGGGCAACGGCGGCGTGGTCAACTCCAGCCGCGGTATTCTGCTGGCCTGGAAGAAGCAGCCCGGTGTGCCGTACGCCGAAGCCGCCTACAATGAATGCGTGCGTATGAAGGAGGACATCGCCCATGCGTGCAGCCTGCTGTAATGCCCGGGTGCTGGGCCAGCAGGTCGTGCAGTCCAACATCCGCTTATTAAAGGTAGAGTGGACGGATGCCGCCCACGCGCCCCATGCGGGGCAGTTCTTCACACTGCGGGCCTGGGGCGCGGACGAAGCGCCCTTCCTGTCGCGTCCCATCAGCGTGCACAAGTGGGACGGCGAGACCGGAACGCTGGAATTCCTGTACCAGGTCAAGGGCGCCGGCACCGAAAAGCTGGAGGCGCTGCGGGAGGGCGACACCCTCCAGGTCACCGGGCCGATGGGCAACGGCTTTGACGCCGCCGCACTGGCGGCAGCCTACCGCCGCATCCTGGTGGTGGGCGGCGGGATCGGTACTGCGCCGCTGTACCAGCTTACCCGTGAGCTGGCCGCCGCAGGCAACCGTCCGGCGGTATGCTTCGGCTTCACCGACCTGCCCTACGAAACGGAAAAATACGAATCCATTGCCCAAAGCGTCGCCATTGCCACCGACAGCGGCAAGGCGGGGCTGCATGGCTTTGTCACCCAGTTGTACGATCCGGCCGACTACGACCTGATCCTGCTGTGCGGGCCGACACCCATGATGAAAAACGCCGCCAAAGGCGCGGCACAGGCGGGTACGCCCTGCCTGTGCAGTCTGGAAGCCAAAATGGCCTGCGGGATCGGCGCGTGCCTGGGCTGCACCTGCCGGACTACCCGCGGCGAGGCCGTGAGCATCTGCAAAAACGGCCCGGTGTTCGACGCGAAGGAGGTGTTCTGATGGCGGATCTGACCACAAACCTGCTGGGCTTTGCCATGCACAGCCCGGTCATCGGTGCGTCCGGTACGGTGGGCTACGGCCCGGAGTACGAGGATCTGGTGGACCTGACCAGGGCGGGCGGCATCTCCGGCAAGGGACTGACGCTGCATGGCCAGTACGGCAACGAGGGCGAGCGCTTGTATGAGACTCCCTCCGGCCTGATCAACTCCATCGGCCTGCAAAATCCGGGCGTACAGCACTTCATCGACGTGGAACTGCCTGAAATGCTGGAGCTGAAGAAAAAATACGGCATTGTGACGTTGGCCAATCTGGGCGGCCACAGTGAGGAAGAATACGTGGAAGGCGCGGCCATGCTCAGCGGGAGCGATGTGGACATCGTGGAACTGAACATCAGCTGCCCCAACGTCAAAGAGGGCGGCATGGCCTACGGCGTCAAGGCCGAGGCGGCGGGCGCCGTCACCCGGATGGTGCGGGATGTGTGCAAAAAGCCGTTGCTGGTCAAACTCAGCCCCCAGGCCGAGAATATCCCCGATATGTGCAGGGCGGTGGAAGCCGCCGGCGCGGACGGCATCAGCCTGACCAACACCTTCCAGGCCTGCGCGATTGACCTGGAAAAGCGCCGCCCGGTATTCAACAATATCTTTGCGGGGCTTTCCGGCCCGGCGGTGCGCCCCATCGCGCTGCGCATGGTGTGGCAGGCTGTGGGGGCGGTATCCATCCCTGTGGTGGGGCTGGGCGGCATTGCCACCGGCCGCGATGCGCTGGAGTTCATTATGGCCGGCGCCACCGCCGTGCAGGTGGGCGCCGCGAACTTTGCCAACCCCCGCGCCATGCAGACGGTGGGGGAGGAGATGGCTGCCTGGATGGACGCCCACGGCGTGAAAACGCTGGACGAGATCCGCGGCTGCGCCCGATAAAAACGAAAGAATATTCATAAAACTTGCAAGAATATGCAAGAAGTGGTAAGATAACAAAAACTACGCGGCGCGCGCCGGCAAGGCGCTGCTGAAGACAGAGAAAAATACGGAGGGTATCCACATGGCCAGAGACAATAAGGAAATTTTGAAAGAATGCGAAGCCTTTCTCGAGGGGCACTTCCTGCTCTCCTCGGGCCGTCATTCCGGCGCCTACTGCCAGATGGCGTTTTTGCAGCAGTATCCCGACAAGTGCGCCGAGGTGATGGCCTCGGTGGCCGAACAGCTCAGGGATCAGCAGATCGACGTGGTGGTTGGCCCTGCGATGGGCGGCATCGTCTACGCTTATGAGCTGGGCCGCCAGCTGGGCAAGCGCGCCATCTTCACCGAGCGCGTGGACAACGAGATGACCCTCAAGCGGTTCGCCATCCATCCGGGCGAGCGCTGCATCATCGCCGAGGACGTGGTCACCACCGGTATTTCCAGCCTGGAGACCAAGCGCGTCATCGAGGAGGCCGGCGGTATCTGCCTGGGTATCACCTGCGTGGTGGACCGCACGCTTCCCACCGCTCCGTCGCCCATTCCCATCCTGGCCAGCGCGCTCAAGCTGGAACTGCCCAACTATGCGCCGGAGGAGTGCCCCATCTGTAAGGAAGGAAAGCTGCCGCTGGTGCACCTGGGCAGCCGCAAGATGAAAGAAAAGGCAAAGCAGACGCTTTGATCCCGAAACGGAAAGAACCGCCGCGTTCGGGCAGTCTTTCCCGCTTCACACAGTAAAGAAATAAGGGGAACGTATATGCAGGCATATCTGATTTTGGCAAACGGCAGGGTGTTTGCCGGCAAAAGCGTCGGTTGTCCGGGCACCACCGTGGGCGAGGTGGTGTTTGCCACCGGTATGGTCGGCTTTGAGGAAACGCTGACCGACCCCAGCTACTACGGCCAGATCATCACCCAGACCTACCCGCTGATCGGCAACTACGGTATGAACAGCGAGGACATGGAAAGCGGCCGCGTATGGGCGAAGGGCTACATTGTGCGCGAAGCGTGCACCACGCCCAGCAATTTCCGCAGCGAGAAAACGCTGGACGCTTTCCTGAAGGAAAACAACACCATCGGCATTGAGGGCATCGATACCCGCAGCCTGACCCGCACGCTGCGGGAGAGCGGCGTAATGAACGGCGCCATCACCACCGAATTCGACCCGGCCGCCGAGCCGGAGCGTCTGGCTGCTCTGATGGAGCAGATCAACACCTATGCGGTCACCGGCGCGGTGGCGGCTGTCACCTGCAAGGAAGCGCAGGATTTCAATCCCGAAGGCCGGTTGCATGTGGCGCTGCTGGATCTGGGCTGCAAAAACAATATTGTTCGCTGCCTGGTCAAACGCGGCTGCCATGTGACGGTACTGCCCGGCACCGCCACCCCGGAAGAGCTGGCTGCGCTGGATCCTGACGGACTGATGCTCTCCAACGGCCCCGGCGATCCGGCCGAAAACGTGCGGATCATCGAAAACATCGGCTGTATGCTGGACAGCGGCATTCCCGCCTTCGGTATTTGCCTGGGTCACCAGCTCACCGCGCTGGCTGCCGGCGCAAAGACCTGTAAGCTGAAGTACGGCCACCGCGGCGCCAACCAGCCGGTCACCGACTTTGCCAGCGGGCGTACCTTCATCACCAGCCAGAACCACGGTTATGCGGTGATGGGCGAAACGCTGCCTGCCGGTGTGGGCGCCGTCAGCCATGTGAACGCCAACGACAAAACCTGCGAGGGCGTCAGTTACACCAAATGGAATTGCTTTACCGTGCAGTTCCACCCGGAGGCCAACGGCGGCCCCAAGGACACGGAATTTCTGTTCGACCGCTTTGTAGAGCGGATGCAGGCTGCGAAAGGAGGCCAGTGAAATGCCGAAAGATCCCAGAATCAAAAAGGTGCTGGTTATCGGTTCCGGCCCCATTATCATCGGCCAGGCCGCCGAGTTTGACTACGCCGGCACCCAGGCCTGCCGTGCGCTGAAATCCGAAGGCATCGAGACGGTGCTGGTCAACTCCAACCCGGCCACCATCATGACCGACCCGGACATTGCGGACCATGTCTATATCGAACCGCTCACCGCCGAAGTGGTGGAGCGTGTCATTGAGCTGGAAAAGCCGGACGCCATCCTGCCCAACCTGGGCGGCCAGATGGGCCTGAATATTTCAATGGAACTGGCCCGCAGCGGTTACCTGGACCGCAGCGGCGTGCGCCTGCTGGCCTGCCGCCCCGATACCATCGATCGTGCTGAGGACCGCCAGCTGTTCAAGGACACGATGGAAAAGCTGCACCAGCCCATCATCCCCTCCAAGGTAGTGGAGGATCTGGATGACGCCATCGAATTTGCCGGGCAGATCGGCTACCCTGTGATCGTGCGTCCCGCGTTCACCATGGGCGGCACCGGCGGCGGCATCTGTGAGGATCCCGAGAAACTGCGGGAGATCGCCACCAACGGCCTGCGTCTGTCGCCCATTCACCAGATCCTGGTGGAAAAGTGCATCGCCGGCTGGAAGGAGATCGAGTATGAGGTGATGCG
>JBJEYG010000111.1:0-9072 GCA_051886555.1 Gemmiger sp. | reverse complement strand
GTTGGTCAGCGCGCCCGCCAGCTGGGTGACCATGGCGTAGGAGCTGCGCCCGGTGGCCGCAAGGACTTTCTCCAGCATGCACTGCACAAAGCAGCCCAGGCTGAAAATGCAGCAGACGCTCAGGTAATCGACGCCATACTGGCGGATGAGCGGATCGGTGGTCTGCGCGTGGAAGAAGGCGCGCACCCCGAACAGGCCGAACAGCACAAACAGAACGCAGGTGCACAGGGACAGAAACACGCCGTTGCAGGCGGCGCGGTCGGCTTCGGCCTGATTTTTCTCGCCCAGCGACCGGGAAAGGTGGGCGTTGACGCCCACGCCAGTGCCGACGGCGAAGGCGATCATCAGGTTCTGCACGGGGAACGCCAGCGACACGGCCGACAGCGCGGCTTCGTCAATGTAGGACACAAAAATGCTGTCCACCACGTTGTACAGCGCCTGTACCAGCATGGAGATCATCATGGGGATGGCGCATTGCAGCAGCAGCGGGTTGATGGGCGCGGTACCCATCCGGCTTGCGGAAAGATTGCGGTTGGTTTCGTCCATGGGATGTTTTTCCTCCTCTGAAAACGATCATTTGCCAAAAGACAACACAAAAGATCCGCCGGCAGCGGGAATCCCGCCGGCCAGCGGATTGCAGGGACTGAATTTTTGGGGGCGTCAGGCCCGGGCGGCCTTCTCCAGCTTTTCCTTCAGGGCGTCGGCGGCGCGCACGATCAGTTCGGCGCAGGCGTCCACACCCAGCGCGGAGTTCAGGCACAGGTCATAGTGCTTGGCTTCGCCCCAGCGATTTTCGGTGTAATAATTGTAGTAGCTGGCACGGGCGCGGTCGTGCTTGGCGATCTCCGCCTCCCACTGGCGGTCGGTCTGGTCCTTGCCTGCGGCGCGCTCCCTGGCGCGGGCGATACGGTCATCCAGCGGGGCGTACACAAAAACCTTCAGCACATTGGGGCTGTCCCGCAGAACATAGTCGCCGCAGCGGCCCAGAATGACGCACGGCCCTTCCTGCGCCAGCTCGCGGATGACGTTGCTCTGCAGAATATACACCTGGTCGGCCAGCGGCAGGGTGTTGCCCATCATGTACAGATTGTAAATCAGGCTGCCGCTGCGCCGGCTTTCCGAGGCGGCAATGGCTTCCTCGGTCAGGCCGCTCTTTTTGGCGGCGCGGGTGATCAGCTCCTTGTTGTACAGCGGAATGTTCATCAGTTCGGCGGCCTTCTGGGCGATCTCGCTGCCGCCCGAGGCGTATTCGCGTCCTAACGTGATCAGAATGTGTTCCATAACTTCACCTCATTGAATTCAAATCGGCTGGGCGGTCGCGTGCCTCACCTTGTATTCTAAGTATACCGTGAATTTTCGCAAAGTGCAAACATTTTTGCAAAAAGAAACGGGTTCCGGCCACCGAAAATTTATGGAACCTGACGAAGCTGGGCGCCGGCGCAGTGTGGTATAATGGAATCGCAACGATTTTGATGAACTGCCGAAAGTGAGGTTCTTGCTTTGAAAAAACTGCGACTTTCCGTTTTGTCCACCAGCCGTATCGTGGAGGAGTTCCTTCCCGTAGCCGCCGGCATGCCCGAGCTGGAACTGGTCTCGCTGTGCTGCCGTCCGGGCAGCCGCCCCAAAGCGGAGGCCTGGGCCGCCGCGGGCTTTGGCCCCAAGACTATTTTTACCGATGAGGCGGAGTTTTTTGCCCGCACCGACTATGACGCGGTGTACATCGGCACCGCCAACCACCTGCATTATTCCGCCGCAAAGCGCGCGCTGGAAGCGGGGCACTCGGTCATTCTGGAAAAGCCCTTCACCGGTACGGCCGCCGAGGCGCGGGAGCTGTACGCCCTGGCCGACGCAAACGGCGTGTGGCTGTTTGAAGCCATCACCGTGCCCTACCTGCCCCGCTACGCCTTTTTGCGGGAAACGCTGCCCCGCATCGCCCCGGTGCGCGGCGTGCTGGCCAATTTCAGCAAGCGCAGCGCCCGCTACGACGAGTATCTGAACCATATCTGGAACACCACCTTTGATCCCGACTGCCTGGGCGGCGCGCTCAACGACATGAACGTGTACAACCTGCATCTGCTGTGGGGGCTGCTGGGCACGCCGGACTCCTGCGAATACCGTCCCAGCCGCGGCTACAACGGGGTGGATACCTGCGGCACTGCCCTGCTGGACTACGGCGGTTACACCGCCGCCTGCCTGGCCGGCAAGGATTCCGGGGCCGAGAACGGCTGTTCCATCCAGGGCCCCGGCGGCTGCCTGGTGCTGCACGGCAATCCCAACGCGTTGGACGGCGAATTGTACGCCGTGGTGAACGACGTGCGCACCGACGCGCCCGCCCAGCCCCGCCACCGCATGGCCTATGAGTTTGCCGAGTTCGCCCGCATCCTGGCCGAGGGCGACCGCGCCGCCGAAGCCGCCGCCCGCGAGCGTACCCTTGCCGTGATGGATCTGTTGGACGCGCTGCATAAAAGCGCGGAATAACGAAACTTTTGCCGCCCCTGCGGGCGGCCGCGCTTTCCCCCGCCGTCCGCGGCGGGGGAATTTTTTTGTTGCGCGCCGTTTTGCTGCATAAAACCCCGTGCCCCGCGCCAAACTACCACCAGAACGCACAACAGAAAGGGCGGGAGCAATGAGCAACTTCAAGGCGTTTTTGCGCGAAAAAGGGCTGTATCTATTGTGCCTGGCGCTGATCCTGGCGGCCACTGTCACCAGCATCTGGGCCGTGCGCAGCGTGGTGCAGAACATCGCGGATTACACAAAAAGTAAACAGGAAGCGGAACAAAAGGAGGAAGCGCTATGGGATGGCCCGCAGACCGAAGCAAACAACCCGGTGGAGGATGTACCCAAACCTACGCCCACGCCCTCTGCGCCATCCTCATCGCAGGCGTCGTCCTCTGGTGCGCAGCAGGCGTCTGGCAGCGGACAAGCCGGTGCTGGCAGTGCTGCCGCGCCGTCCGCGCAGCCGGCTACCTCTGGGACTGCATCGCCGGTCTCCGGTGAACTGTCGCGCCCTTACAGCGGTGACGAGCTGGTATACAATTCCACGCTGGGCGACTGGCGCACCCACAACGGCGCCGATTATGCCTGCAATGCCGGCGACACGGTGACCGCCTGCCGCACCGGCGTGGTGCGCACCGCCTACACCGACGCGCTGTGGGGCGGCGTGGTGGAGCTGAACGACGCCGACGGCGTCACCTGGCGCTACTGCGGTCTGGTCTCGCCCGCGGTGGCCGTGGGCGAGGAGATCCGGGCCGGGCAGCCGGTGGGCCGCGCGGGCACGCTGCCCGTGGAAGCCGCCGACGGCACCCATGTGCATGTGGAATGCCGGAAGGGCGACGCCTGGCTGGACCCCGCGACCCTCCTGAACTGAACAGACCGCAAAAACGCCCCCGGAACTTCCGGGGGCGTTTTTGCGGTCTGCAACCGGGGGCGGCGCCTCCACGCCCCGGCTGATGGACCGATCCCCCCGAAATGCGCCGCCCGGCCCGTCCGGGGCCGCGCCGGGCGGCAAAAGCAAAAAATCCCCCGCCGAAGCGGGGGATGGAAAAAACGCTGTCAGCCGTTCGCTTTTGCGTCGGCCTTTTTCTGGAAGCGGGCATTGTCCACCACAAAGCGCTCGTGGTCGGCGGTGCCCACCTCGCCCTGCTCATCGAACATACGGGCGGTGAAGCACAGGCGCCGTCCGTCCACGGCGGTCAGCTCGCACACACAGCGCACCGTCATGCCCAGCGGCGTGGGGGCGGTGTGGCGCAGGTCCAGCCGGGTGCCCACCGTGCCGCTGCCCCCCGGCAGTTCGGCGGCCACCGACTGCCAGCAGGCTTTTTCCACCAGCGCGGCCAGCGCTGGCGTGGCAAACACTTCCAGCTCGCCGCTGCCCATGGCGCGGGCGGTGTTGGCCGCCGTCACACACACCGAGGCCTCGCCCCGGATACCGGGTGTCAGCATAACGTTACCTCCTCAGTACTCCTTGGCTTTCTCCTCGCCGCGCAGCACGCGCAGGCCGCCCTGGGCCAGTGCCAGCAGCTCATCCTCGCCGGGATAGACGGTGATGGGCGCGATCCAGCCCAGGCTCTCGGTCAGGCGCTCGCGGGTCAGCGGCGCGTAGGCGATGCCGCCGGTCAGAATGATCTGGTCCACCTTGCCGTGCAGCACGGCCGCCATGGCGCCGGCATCCTTGGCGATCTGGTAGTAGAACGCGTCCTGCACCAGCTTGGCCTTCTGGTCGCCGGCCTGCACCATCTTCTCCACCTCGCGGGCGTCGTTGGTGCCCAGGTAGCCGTTGAAGCCGCCGTTGCCGCAGATCTTTTTGTACAGCTCTTTCTCGGTGTATTTGCCCGAGAAGCACAGCCTGATCAGGTCGCCCACCGGCACGGTGCCGGCGCGTTCGGGGCTGAAGCAGCCTTCGCCGTCCAGAATGTTGTTCACATCCACGACCAGGCCGTGGTCGTGGGCGCCCACCGACACGCCGCCGCCCATGTGAATGACGATCAGGTTCAGATCCTCGTACTTTTTGCCCTGTTCCCTGGCGTAGCGGCGGGCCACCGCCTTCTGGTTCAGCGCGTGGAAGATGGAGCGGCGGGGCAGCTCCGGCATGCCGGAAATGCGCGCCACGTCGGTCAGCTCGTCCACCACGACGGGGTCGACGATGTAGCTGGGCTTGCCGATCTCGTCGCCGATCTCGCGGGCCAGAATACCGCCCAGGTTGGAGGCGTGCTGCCCCTGCACACCGGCCTTCAGGTCGGCCAGCAGCGCGTCGGACACGGCGTAAGTGCCGCCCGGGATGGGCTTGAGCAGACCGCCGCGGCCCACGATGACGTCAAAGCTGCGCACGTCGCAGTTCTTTTCCTTCAAAAAGTTCAGAATGATGTCCTTGCGGAAATCCTTCTGGTCGATGATGCTCGCGTACTTGGCGATCTCCTCGGTGGGATGGCGCAGCGTTTCCTCAAACAGCAGCGTTTCATCCTCAAACACGCCCACCTTGGTGGAGGTGGAGCCGGGATTGATGATCAGACTTTTGATGGCCATGGTTGCACACTCCTTTTTACTGATTCTTCATGCCCTCGGCCACCACGGCGGCCAGCGCAATGGAATAAAGCTTGGTCTGGTAGCTGTCCGAACGGCTGGTCAGGATGGCCGGGGCCTTGGTGCCCGCCAGAATGCAGCCGTTTTTGCTTTCGGCGGTGTGCACCAGCGTCTTGTACACCAGGTTGCCCGCCTGGATGTCGGGGAACAGCAGCACATCGGCGCGGCCGGCGGCAGGGCGGTCCTGGGCGCCCTTGTGGGCGGCTGCCTCGGGATCTATGGCAATGTCCATGGACAGGGGGCCGTCCACCACGCAGCCGGTGATCTTGCCCTCCTCGTTCATTCTGCGCAGCTCGTCGGCTTCCACGGTGCAGGGCATCTTGGGGTTGACCACCTCAACGGCGGCCAGCGGCGCCACGCGGGGGCAATCGATGCCGCAGGCGTGGGCCACCGACACGGCGTTCTCGATCAGATGCACCTTATCTTCCAGCGTGGGGTAGGTCATAAAGGCGACGTCGGTCAAAAACAGCAGCTGCTTCACGCCCTTGACCTCGAACACCGCAACATGGGACAGCGGCTTGCCGGTGCGCAGGCCCACTTCCTTGTCCAGCACGCTTTTCAGGAAGGTCTTGGTGTCCAGCAGGCCTTTCATGTACATATCGGCCTCGCCGTCGTGAGCCAGCTTGACGGCGGTCAGCGAAGCCTGCACCTTGTCCGGCTCGTCGATGATGCGCCAACCGGTCAGATCGATGCCCAGCCCGGCGGCGATCTCACGGATTTTGGCTTCGTCGCCCACCAGGATGGCGTCGGCAATGCCTTCCTTCCGGGCGCCGTTCACCGCTTCCAGCACGGCGTCGTCCTCGGCGGCAGCCACGGCCAGCGTCTTTTTGCTGCAAGCCTTCACGCGGGAGATCAGATCGTCAAAATTTGCAACCATTTTTAACACACCTCGTTTGTTTCAAATCACCCATCGGTTCCGCCGCGCGTGCGGCGGGGGAGAAGGACGGCGCGCCGTCCCGGCAGGGACAGGCCCGCAGCCCTCTCCGGCTGTTAAAAGAATAACACTTCCGTTCTGCCCGGTCAAGGGGTTGCGGCAAGAAAGGCCCATCCAGCAAAAAAATAACAACAAAAAGCATAAATTTTCGCGCGGGATGCGGTATACTGGAATCACCCCGAAAGACGCCGCCCCGCCCCGGGCTGCGGCCGCCGGCACACCGCTGTGCGCAATACGCGGACAGGTGTTTGTGTTCAATCTGCCGAAAACACGCTGCCAAACTTGAAACATTCCGGCAAATCTACAAAATGTTCCGCAAACGCCGTATTTTAGCGAAAAATTCATGGCAACGGCATTGACAAAACATTAACAGGATGGTAAAACTATAAGTGTGGTAAGAACGAATGCGGCACCAAAACCGAACAATGCGGATACCTGCTTGCGGCGGCGAGGTGCCGTTCTTTACCGGCAGTTATGTTTAATTTTTAACAATTTGCGGGCGGGCAGCATCCGCGCCGCCGCCCACCGGAAAGGAAAGGATCGTTCCCCATGGCAATCGCAATGTACCCCGGCAGTTTCGACCCGGTCACCAAAGGACATCTGGATATCATCAAGCGTTCGTCCCGCATGTTTGACAAGCTCATCGTGGCGGTGCTCATCAACAGCGCGAAAAAGCCGCTGTTCACCACTGACGAGAGGGTGGAGCTGCTTCGGGAATGCTGCAAGGACCTGCATAATGTGGAGATCAGGTCCTTTGAAGGGCTGACGGTAAACTTCGCCAAGGCCAACCATGCCACCGTGATGGTGCGCGGACTGCGGGCAGTGACGGATTTTGAAAACGAGATCCAGCTTGCCCAGACCAACCACGCGCTGATGCCCGGCATCGAGACGGTGTTCCTGGCCACTTCCATCCGCTGGAGCTACCTGTCCAGCACGGTGGTAAAGGAAGCCGCCCACTACGGTTCGGACGTGTCCAAGTTCGTCACCCCCAATGTGGAGACGGCGCTCAGGGAGAAAGCTGCCGCCGGGCTGCTGTAAGGCCCGATTCCCCCGGAATTCCGCCGCGCTGCGGCTGAATTATAAATAGGTATACGATAGTCTTATCTTCACCAAAAATCTAGGAGGCTGTTTTCATGAAAAAGATCGTTATCGCAAGCGCATGCCGTACCGCCATCGGCAAGTTTGGCGGCACCCTGGCCAATGTCCCCGCTGCCGAGCTGGGCTCCATTGTCATCAAGGAAGCCATCAACCGCGCCGGCATCAAGCCTGAGCAGGTCGACCACGTCTACATGGGCTGCGTCATCCAGGCAGGCCAGGGCCAGAACGTTGCCCGTCAGGCTTCCCTGAAGGCCGGTCTGCCCGTCGAGACCCCCGCCGTCACCGTCAACGTGGTCTGCGGTTCCGGTCTGAACTGTGTCAACATGGCCGCCCAGATGATCGAGGCGGGCGATGCGGACATCGTGGTCGCCGGCGGCACCGAGAACATGGACCTGGCTCCCTTCGCTCTGATGAAGGGCCGCTACGGCTACCGCATGGGCAGCAACGACAAGCTGGTGGACACCATGGTCAACGACGCGCTGTGGGACGCCTGCGGCAACAACGTTCACATGGGCATCACCGCCGAGAACGTGGCCGAGCAGTGGGGCCTGACCCGCGAGCAGCTGGATGAGTTCAGCTACAACAGCCAGGTCAAGGCGGACGCCGCCATCAAGAGCGGCGCGTTCAAGGACGAGATCGTGCCCGTTGTCATCAAGACCAAGAAGGGCGAGATCGTGTTCGACACCGACGAAGGCCCCCGCCTGAGCTCCATGGAAGTGCTGGGCAAACTCAAGCCCGCTTTCAAGAAGGACGGCATTGTTACCGCCGGCAACTCCTCCGGCATCAATGACGGCGCTGCCGCTCTGGTCATCATGAGCGAGGACAAGGCCAAGGAACTGGGCATCACCCCCATGGCCACCTGGGTCGGCGGCGCGCTGGGCGGCGTGGATCCCGCCATCATGGGTGTCGGCCCCATCGCCGCTACCCGCAAGGTCATGGCCAAGACCGGCCTGACCGTCGCCGATATGGACCTGATCGAGGCCAACGAGGCGTTCGCCGCCCAGAGCCTGGCCGTGGCCCATGACCTGGAGTTCGACATGAGCAAGGTCAATGTCAACGGCGGCGCCATCGCGCTGGGCCACCCGGTCGGCGCTTCCGGCGCCCGCATCCTGGCCACCCTGCTGTACGCCATGAAGCATCGCGGCGCCCACAAGGGCCTGGCTACCCTGTGCATCGGCGGCGGCATGGGCTGCGCCACCATCGTGGAAATGTGATTTGACGGAGGAAATACCATGTCCTTTGTAACGACTGAGATTCAGGGCGCGGTGGAGATCATCACCATCGACCGTCCCAAAGCGCTCAACGCCCTCAACCCCGAAGTGCTGGCCGACCTGAAGGCCGCCTTCGAGGCGGTGGACCAGAACGCCGTGCGCTGTATCGTGCTGACCGGCGCCGGCGACAAGAGCTTCGTGGCAGGCGCCGACATCGGCTCCATGTCCACCATGACCAAGGCCGAGGGCGAGGCTTTCGGCAAGCTGGGCAACGACGTGTTCCTTATGATCGAAAGCTTCCCCGTGCCCGTCATCGCAGCCGTCAACGGCTTCGCGCTGGGCGGCGGCAATGAGCTGGCCATGAGCTGCGACATCCGCATCTGCTCCGACAATGCCGTGTTCGGCCAGCCGGAAGTGGGCCTGGGCATCACCCCCGGCTTTGGCGGCACCCAGCGCCTGGCGCGCCTGGTGGGCATGGGCATGGCCAAGCAGCTGGTCTACTCCGCGCTGAACATCAAGGCGGACGAGGCGCTGCGCATCGGCCTGGTCAACGCGGTGTATCCGCAGGCCGAGCTGATGGAGAACGTGCTCAAGCTGGCGAACAAGATCGCCAAAAACGCGCCCATCGCCGTGCGCAACTGCAAGAAGGCGATGAACGACGGCATCAGCCTGCCCATCGCGCAGGCCGTCGAGGTGGAAGAAAAGCTGTTCGGCGACTGCTTCGAGACCCACGACCAGGTGGAAGGGATG
>JBJEYG010000110.1:0-2031 GCA_051886555.1 Gemmiger sp. | reverse complement strand
ACCACCGGCAGCTGCTGGCCCACTGCAACGGCGACGCTGCCAGCGAACAGTTCCTGAACCAGTACACCCGCGCATGGGAGGAAAGTCCCGACCATCCCATGCTGCGCCCCGTCATGATCCATTGCCAGACCGTGCGGGATGATCAGCTTGACCGCATGCCTGCGCTGGGCATGATCCCCAGCATTTTTGTGGCGCACACCTATTTCTGGGGCGATGTGCATCTGAAAAATCTCGGCCCTGTGCGGGGCGCGCGCATCTCGCCCGCCCGCAGTGCGCTGGAACGCGGCCTTGTGTACAACTTTCATCAGGACACGCCCGTTACCAAACCGGATATGATGCTGACGGTATGGTGCGCCGTCAACCGCCGCACCCGCTCGGGTTCCCCCATCGGACCGGAGCAGGCGATCGGCGTGTATGATGCGCTGAAGGGCGTTACCGTCAACGCCGCTTACGCCTACGGCGAGGAGGACGCCAAGGGCACGCTGGAGGAAGGCAAGCTGGCTGACCTGGTGGTACTGGAAGCCAATCCGCTTGCAGCCGATCCTGCCGTGCTTAAGGACATCGCCGTGGCTGCCACCTACAAAGAGGGCGTCTGCCTGTACGGCGGCCTGTAACATTGCAATTCCCTTTTTAAGCGGCTACAATAGAAAAAACGCAGAAAAAGGGGGCGCGCAGAATGGCAGTACGGCTGGAACGGCTGTTGGAGGATGTGCCGGATCAGGAGATCCAACTGTTGGCGGGAGCGGGCGGGCTGCAAACGCCCATCCGCTGGGTACATATGGTGGAGGGCATCGAGATCAGTTCTTTTCTGGAGGGCGGCGAGCTGGCCTTTGTCACCGGTATCGCCCTGTGCCCGGAGTGCACGCTGGAACAGCTGGTGCAGAATATTCAGGCGCACGGCGCGGGCGGTGCGATCATCAATGTGGGGCCGTATATTCCGCAGATCCCGCAATCGGTGATCGATTTTTGCGACGAACGGGATTTTCCGTTGCTGAGCGTACCCTGGCACATTCACATGGCGGTAATCATGAAGCGGTTCAGTGAAGCGATCCTCTTGTCCGACCGGGCACAGAACGAATGGACCGCCGCACTAAAAAACGCTGTCTTCCACCCCAACGAGGAAGCGCTGTACCTGCCCGCACTGGAAAGCCGCGGCCTGCGTTCCGGATGGAGCTATTGCGTGGCGCTGCTGGAACCGGAAACGACGGAAGGGATGCCGGCCTGTCTGCGCACAGTGGAAAACTGCCTGACCGTGCATTACCCCGACGTGAATTTTGCCGGGCTGAACGGGCAGGTGGTACTGCTGTTTGCCAACTGTACCGATGAGCGCATCGAGGAGACGGTACAGGCCGTGCTGGACGCCTGCGCTGCCGCGCTGCCCGGCACGGCATTGTATGCAGGCACCGGGCGCGCCACACGCAGTGCCCGGTGTATCGCGGCCAGCTGGCGACTGGCGCAGAAGGTCTTGCTGCTGCAAAAACGGCGGAACGCCGCCGGCCGGCCCGCCTGTTACCGGGAGCTGGGCGCCTACCGGTTGCTGATGGCGGTGGACGACCCGGAACTGTTGCGGGAGTACACTTCTGCCCTGCTGGGTCCGTTGCGTGCCTCCGACAGTGCCAATGGTACCGACTACATCGGGTTTCTGCGCACCTGGCTGGATTGCGACTGCAGCAGCCAGCGCACCGCCGAACGGATGTTTCTGCACCGGAACACGGTGGATTATCATCTGCACCGCATCGCCGCCCTGCTGGAAGTTGACCTTTCCACGCTGGATACGCGCCTGCAGCTCAGTCTGGCGCTCAAAGCGCTGGAATTGTGCTGATAAAAAGCGGCGCCCCGAACCGGGATTCGGTTCGGGGCATTGTGGCTTCACGTGGTGGGGGTCTCCCGCGGCCTGAAAAACGCCGCGCTGTGGCGTTTTTCGTGCGCTGCGGCGCACACGGCCTGTTCGACCCCTCAACACCGGAGATAAAAAGCGGCGCCCCGAACCGAATCCCGGTTCGGGGCGCCGCTTTTTATGCCGGTGGTGGG
>JBJEYG010000109.1:0-2036 GCA_051886555.1 Gemmiger sp. | reverse complement strand
TTTGAATGGCTGGACGAGAACACTCCTGCCCATATTTTTAATCATTCCATTGAAGGGGAAGGCTACCGCTACCGGCAGTGTTTCCGGAGCGAAGTGCTGGATTACGCCGAATACGATTCCGCCTTTGTGCAGGCTGCTGTAGGCGAACCGCCTGCCAAGTTGTGCCGGATTGCTCTGGGGCGGCTGCTGTTTCCTTTCGGGCTGGACGGTACCGCCGCAGCCCGCTACCGGGCTTTTCTGGCGGAGCACCTGACCGATGCCGCCGCGCTGGCGGCCGCCGCGCGGGACACTGCCGCCTTCCGCCTGCTGTGCGGCCTGGAAGCCGCCGCTCCTCTTCGGGCCAGGTTGGCGGCGATCTGTTCGGACATTGGCTGGAGCGAGGGCGCCGCCCTGGCTTTGGCTGGCGGCGCACGCAAGCGCAAGTCCTACGATTTTGACGATCTTTAAAGAAGGGAGAATGCACCGTGGCAAAACACCAGCAAACACAGTCTGAATGGGAGCTGACGATGGCGCGGCGCATTCTGGCTGTGACGCGCAGCGAGCTGTATATGGATCTGCCCTACCTGAACCCGGCGCTGTGCGCGCTGAGCTGGCAGCCCAACGATTCGCTCGCCGCCTTTGCCACCGACGGAAACAGGCTGTACTATGCCCCCAAATGGGTGATCCGGCTGTACCGGGCCAACCGACGCTATCTGCCCCGCGCCTTTTTGCACAGCGTTCTGCACTGTGTGTTCCGCCACCTCTGGCTTCGCGGCGGACGAGACGCCGCACTTTGGAACCTGGCCTGCGACATTGCCGTGGAATCGGTGCTGGATGGTCTGGACAGGCCCTCGCTGACCCGGCCGATAGGGTGGCTACGGCAAAAGACCTACGCGGAATTAAGGCGGCAATGCCGGGTACTGTCCGCCGGGCCGATCTACCGGGCGTTGTGCCAAAAATACGCCCCGGAAGAGGGCGGCGCGGATGCGGCCCTGAAAGCCGGCCGTGAGCTGCAAAAACTGCAACGGGAATTTGTCTGCGACAGCCATGCCCTGTGGCCCAAAGACGAGAACTCCCCTGCCGCGAGGGCTGCAGGCAAACAGTGGGAACAGCTTGGGCGGCAGACGCAGCTTTCCATGCAGCAATCCGGCCAAAACGCCGGCAGTGGGGAAAGTGCCGCCGCACTGGATGCTCAGGTCAGCGCAGGGCGCAGCCGTCGTCTGTACCGGGATTTTCTGCGCAGATTCGCTGCGCTGCGGGAAGAACCTCATTTAAGCCCTGACGAATTTGACCTGGGTTATTACACCTATGGGCTTTCGGTGTACGGCAATATGCCGCTGATTGAACCTTTGGAAAGCCGCGAGGTCAAAAAAATACGTGATTTCGTGATCGTGCTGGACACCAGCGACTCCACCAGCGGCGCGTTGGTAAAAGCTTTTTTGAAGGAGACCTTCACACTGCTCAAAACCGGAGACAGCTTTTTCAGCCGCTGCAACATCTGGGTCCTTCAATGCGATGACAGGGTGCGCAGTGAGACCTGTCTGACCGATCTGAACGCGTTGGAGCGGTACATGAACCGCTTTACGCTGGTGGGCGGGGGCGGCACGGATTTTCGCCCCGCCTTTGCCCGCGTGGCCGAGATGATCCGGCAGGGCCTTTTAAAAGAATTGAAAGGCGTTTTGTACTTCACCGACGGCAAGGGTGTGTACCCTGCCAAACGCCCGCCTTTTGAGACGGCGTTTCTGTTTCTGGATGATGGCACGCCCCCGCCGGACGTACCGGCCTGGGCAATGAAACTGGTGCTGGAACCGGAAGAGTTGCTCCCCGCAGCCGCACCGGATCTTCCCGACTTTTCCTGGGAGGAGGAGCCGGATCTGCCGGAGTTATAACGGTAATTTTGCAAATGCGATAAAAAGGAGTTTTGCCCCATGGACATCAAACGCGCAAAACAGGAGATCGAAAACGCTGTGAAGGCGTACCTGGCAAAAAACAGCGCCGGCGACTATGCCATACCGGCCATTCGTCAGCGCCCCATTCTGCTGATGGGCCCGCCGGGT
>JBJEYG010000108.1:0-9110 GCA_051886555.1 Gemmiger sp. | reverse complement strand
TTCGGTTTGTTGCCAAAAAAGCGTTTTTGTCGCTGGCTCAGTATATCATACCCCGGGCAGTTTGGCAATATCGGCGCACAGCGCGTCCACGCTGGCGTCGGGCGTGGCCCAGCTGGTGCAGAAGCGCACCGCCCGGTGCGTTTCGTTCACGGGGGCAATGTCGGTAAAGCTGTACGCTTTGCCCAGCTCGGCCAACGCCTGCTCCGACAGAATGGGGAACTGCTGGTTGGTGGCCGAGTCGTACAGCATACGGCAGCCCCGTGCCTCAAAGGCGGCGCGGATGCGCAGCGCCTGGGCGTCCGCTTTGGCGGCCATGGTGTAATACAGGCTGTTGCCGGAACCGTCCTCGCCGTCCAACAGCGCCAGGAACTGCAGACCCAGCAGCCGGCCCTTGGCCAGCATTCCGCCGTGCTGCTTGATGGCGTAGCGGAAATCCTGCTTGAGATCGTCGTTTACGATCACCAGCGCTTCGCCGAACAGCGCGCCGCATTTGGTGCCGCCCAGATAGAAGGCGTCGCACAAAGCGGCGTAATCGGTCAGCGACAGGTCGTTGCCGGGCGCGGCCAGGCCGTAGGCCATGCGCGCGCCGTCCACAAACAGGTACAGCCCGTACTCATAGCACACGGAGGAAATCTCCACCAGTTCCTCCCGGGTATACAGCGTGCCGTCCTCGGTGGGATTGGACAGGTACACCATGCCCGGCTGGACGATGTGCTCGTGGCTGGCGTTGGCCAGATGCTCGTCGCAGGCGCTGCGCACCTGCTGCGCCGTGATCTTGCCCTGTACGGATGGCAGCGCAAGGCATTTGTGGCCGGTGGCCTCCACCGCGCCTGTCTCATGCACATGGATGTGGGCACTGTCGGCGCACAGCACGCCCTGCCAGGGCTTGAGCGCCGCATCGATCAGCGTGAAATTGGCCTGGGTGGCGCCCACCAGAAAATGCACGCCGGCTTCCGGCGCGTCACACAGGCGGCGGATCAGCGCGGCGGCTCCGGCGCAATAATCGTCCTCGCCGTAGCCGGGGGTCTGTTCCAGATTGGTTTTCGCCAGCAGTTCCAGCACGGCCGGGGCTGCGCCTTCGCCGTAGTCACATTCAAAACGGATCATAAACATCCCTCTTTGTCATTTTTTCTCTCTCCATTATACGCCGTGCCGCGCATCCGTCAAGCGCACGCCTTTTTCGCCTTTTTTACCCTGTTTTGAACGGCGGCGCCCCAAAATCGCGCTGCCGCGCGAAAGCGGCGCCCCGCCTGTGCGACGGAATTTTACAAAACCGCCCATGGCGTTGCCGAACTTTTACGGCGGGTTTACGGGGGCATGGTTTCGGCGGCGCGGCGGCGACGGTATACTGGTTGCCGTACCGGAACGATATCACACACGATAAGGAGAGAGAACGTTATGAAGAAATTGCTTTGTGCAACGCTGGCCGCGGCCATGGCCCTTTCGCTGGCCGGCTGCGGCAGCAGTGCCGGTTCCGCCCAGAGCGCTTCCCCCGCGACGGAAGCACAGTCCGCTTCCGTCGCAGCCGAAACGACGGCCGGGGCAAAAACTAAGACCCCCAAGTACATTTTCCTGTTCATCGGCGACGGTATGAGCTACCCGCAGGTGCAAAGCACCAACTACTATCTGTCCGCCCTGGAAAACGGTACCAGCATGGGCGGCGACGGCGCCGTTTTGCAGCATGAGGACGCGCTGAGCTTTGTGAGCTTCCCGGTGGCGGGCAGCGCCCAAACCTACGACAGCACCTCCTTCTGCCCTGACTCCGCCTCCACCGCCACCTCCATCTCCACCGGCCACAAGACCTACTCCGGCACCATCAATATGGACGAGACGGGCACCGTCGCCTACGAGACCATCGCCGAAAAGCTGAAAGATCAGCTGGGCTGGAAGATCGGTGTGGTAAGCTCCGTCAACCTGAACCACGCCACCCCGGCGGCTTTCTATTGCCATCAGGTCAGCCGCGGCGCTTACTACGACATCGGCCTGGAACTGATCGACAGCGGCTTTGACTACTTCGCGGGCGGCGCGCTGCTCAAGCCCACCGGCGCCGACAAGGATCAGACCGATCTGTACGAGCTGGCTGCCGACGCGGGCTACACCGTGGTGAAAACGCAGGCCGAGGCCGGGAAGGTCAACGCCGATACCGGCAAGGTCATTCTGATCGACGAGCATCTGGCTGACTCGGACGCCATGGCCTACGAACTGGACCGTGCCGAGGGCGAATGGGCGCTGGCCGACTATGTGGAAAAGGGCATCGAATGCCTGGACAATGACACCGGCTTCTTCCTGATGGTGGAAGGCGGCAAGATTGACTGGGCCTGCCACGCCAACGACGCGGCGTCCACCATTGCCGACACCAAGGCGCTGTCCGACGCTGTGGATCAGGCGGTGAAATTCTACAACGAGCACCCCGACGAGACGTTGATCCTGGTCACCGGCGACCATGAAACCGGCGGCATGACCATCGGTTACGCGGGCACCAACTACGATACCTTCCTGCAGAACCTGGCCAGCCAGAAGATCAGCTACGCCAGGTACGACAGCGACTATGTGGCCGCCTACAAGGAGAACAACACCCCCTTTGAGCAGGTGCTGGCCGATGTGCAGGAACTGTTCGGCCTGACCACCGAGGAGGCTGCCGGCCAGGCGGGCGAGGACGGTGTGACCGCCGACAGCGCCGACAGCCATCCCACCGGCGTGACCAGCGGCAGCCTGGTGATGACCGACTATGAACTGGGCCTGCTGAAGGACGCCTACGACAAAACGATGAGCGGCAGCGGGGAGGAGCTGACCCAGGCCGAGTATGTACTGTACGGCAGCTATGAGCCGCTGACGGTGACCATCACCCACATCCTCAACAACAAATCGGGCGTCAGCTTCACCAGTTACAGCCACACCGGCCTTCCGGTGGCGGTGTTCGCCCTGGGCGCCGGTCAGGAACAGTTTGAAGGCTATTATGACAATACCGACCTCTATTTCAGCATGGCCGGACTGACCGGCGTGCAGTGACCGATTCCAAACCACGGCGTCCCCGCGGCACAGCCGCGGGGACGCCCCTGTCCGGGGGAAAACAAGGATGAAATCCATCTGCCGCTTTTTCAAGCGTTTGTGGGGCCGCCAGCCGGTGGGGTGGCGGGTCCCGCTGGCCGGCCTGCTGCTGACGGCGCTGCTGCTGGCCCTGCCGACCGGGTATGAGGACGCGGTCATCTACCGGGGGACCGACAAGGTGCGGGCCACCGTGCTGGAGACCGACGACAGCGCCGTGATCCACGCCGGGCTGATCCGCACCGGCGAGCAATACTGTACCCTGCGTCTGGAGGGCGGCCGGTTCAGGGGCAGCACCGTCGTGGGCTGCAACCTGCTGTCAGGCAGTCTCGAGCAGGACAAACTGTTTGCCGCGGGGGATCAGGCGCTGGTGGTGGTCAGCCATTCGGACGGCGCCATCACCTCCGTCACCATGGTGGACCACTACCGCCTGTACTGGGAGGCGGTGCTGGCCGTCGTGTTTGCGCTGCTGCTGGTGCTGTTCGCCGGGCCGGGCGGCCTGCGGGCGCTGCTGTCCTTCGCCGTCACGGTACTGTCGGTGTGGAAAATCATGGTGCCCGCCTGCCTGCGTGGCGCCGACCCCATTGTGGCCGGGCTGCTGCTGGTAGCGCTGCTGACGGTGGTCATCATCAGTTTTGTGTACGGCTTTGACCGCCGCTGCCTTACCGCCTGCGCGGGCAGTATGCTGGGCGTCGGCACCGCCTGCCTGCTGGGGATGCTGTTCACCCGGCTGTTCCGGCTGCACGGCGCGGTGATGACCGGCAGCGAAACGCTGCTCTATTCCGGCTACCAGGACCTGAACCTGACCCGCATTTTTATGGCGAGTATTTTTATCGGCGCGTCCGGCGCAATGATGGATCTGGCGGTGGATATCACCAGCGGCATCTGCGAGGTGGTGCGCAAAAAGCCGGATGTCGCCCCGTGGGAGGCGGTAGGCTGCGGAATGCGCATCGGCCAGGCGGCTATGGGCACCATGACCACCACGCTGCTGCTGGCCTACACCGGCGGCTGCATGGCCCAGCTGATGACCTTTATGGCCCAGGGCACCCCGCTGGTGAACATCCTCAACTATAAGTACGTGGCCAGCGAGCTGCTGCAAACCATGGCGGGCAGCTTCGGCCTGGTGACGGTGGCGCCCTTTACCGCCGTGGCGGGCGGGCTGCTGCTGACCAGACGAAAATAACAAAAAAGGCTTTCCGCATGCGGAAAGCCTTTTCTTTCGTTTACAGCATATGCTTTTTGTGCAGGATCCATGCCGCCACGCCGCAGATCACCAGAATGACGGCGCACACAATGGCAAAGCCGGCGGGGTTGGTGGCGAAGGGCATGCCCGCCAGGTTAACGTTCATTCCGTACAGGCCGGAGACAACGGTGGGCACCGCCATCAGCAGCGTGATGGAAGTCAGGTATTTCATGGCGTTGTTCAGGCGGTTGTCCAGAATGGAGCTGAACAGCTCGCGGGTACCTTTGATATCGTCGCGGTAGATACCGGTCATCTCGATGGCCTGGCGCATCTCCACGATTACGTCATCCAGCAGTTCGGTGTCGTCGGGGTACTGCTCCAGCCGCTTGTAGCGGGTCAGGCGTTCCAGCACGGTGTTGTCCGCCCGGAGACTGGTGGCAAAATACACCAGCGTGGATTCCAGCGAGTGCAGTTCCATCAGGTCGCTGTCGCGCAGCGTGCCGGAAAGGTTTTTCTCCAGTTCCAGACGGCGCCGGTCCACCAGGCGCAGTTCCTGTTGGTACATGGTGGCCGCCCGGTACAGGATCTGGTACACAAAACGCATCTTTTTGCGGGTACTGAAATCCCGCACCACGCCCCCGGTAAAAACATTGAGCAGCGGCGTGTCCACCGAGCAGATGGTGATGATCAGGTTCTGGGTCAGCACAATGCCAAGCGGCAGCGTGGTGTAAATGCCCGGCAGCGCGTTGGGCACCTTGCTGGGAATGTCCACCAGGATCAGCGTGTAGCCGTCCTCCAGTGAGATACGGGCGGATTCCTCGGCGTCCAGCGCGGCGCGCAGATCGGCGGTCTCAATGCCGAGCTGTTCGGCGATGCTGCCTGTCTCAGCCACGGTGGGGGCGGTCATACGGATCCAGCATCCGTCGCTGATCTGCTCCTGTTTTTGCAGGCGGTGTTCCTCGGTGCGGTAAATCTCGATCATGGCAGCCCCTCGCTTCCCCCGAATTCTTTCCTTATATAGTATAGCCCATTGCACCGGAGCGCGCAAGCCGGGCGGGCGGCGGGACGCGGAAAAATCCGTTTCCATCCGATGGATTTTGTGGTATTCTGATAGTGACATCCAAACCGCAAGCAAGGAGGAATACAGGATGCAGAATTTTACTTACTATACCCCCACCAAGGTGGTTTTCGGCCGCGGGGCCGAAACGCAGACCGGCGCACTGGTGCGCGAGCAGGGCTGCAAAAAGGTGCTGGTCCATTACGGCAGCGGCAGCGTGAAGCGTACCGGCGTGCTGGACCGGGTTCTGGCTTCGCTGAAAAGCGCCGGCGTGGACTATGTTGAGCTGGGCGGGGTGGTGCCCAATCCGCGCCTGTCCAAAGTGTATGATGGCATTGAACTGTGCCGCCGTGAGGGCGTGGATTTCCTTCTGGCGGTGGGCGGCGGCAGCGTGATCGACTCGGCCAAGGCGATCGCCTACGGCCTGTGCTACGACGGCGACGTGTGGGATTTTTACAGCGGCAAGGCCGAGCCGAAGGCCTGCGCTCCGGTTGGTACCGTGCTGACCATCGCCGCCGCCGGCAGCGAGATGAGCAACTCCAGCGTCATTACCAACGAGGACGGCTGGCTCAAGCGCGGCTACAACAACGACATCAGCCGCCCCCGCTTTGCCGTGATGAACCCGGAATTTACCTGCACGCTGCCCGCCTACCAGACCGCCAGCGGCGCGGTGGACATTATGATGCACACGATGGAGCGCTACTTTACGCTGGAGCAGGGCACCGGGCTGACCGACCGGCTGGCCGAAGGGCTGATGCGTACCGTCATGGACTGCGCGCGCACGCTGGTGCACGAGCCGGACAACTACGAAGCCCGCGCCAACCTGATGTGGGCGTCCAGCCTGTCCCACAACGGGCTGACCGGCTGCGGCACGGTGGGCGACTGGGCCTGCCACCAGCTGGAGCATGAGCTGGGCGGCATGTTCGACTGCGCCCATGGCGCCGGCCTGGCTGCCGTGTGGCCCGCCTGGGCGCGCTATGTTCTGGGCGCCTGCCCCGCCCGCTTTGCGCAGTTTGCCGTCAACGTGATGGGGGTGCAGCCCCAGGCAGATGACACCGCTACCGCGCTGGCGGGCGTGCGCGCCGTGGAGAATTTCTACCACGACATTCATATGCCTGCCACCATTCCGGAGCTGGGGCTGGAAGTCAGCGAGGAACAGATCGAGGAGCTGGCCCGCAAGTGTACCTTTGAGGGCAAGCGTACCATCGGCGGGTTCCGCGTGCTGGGGCATGAGGACATTGTTGCCATCTACCGCGCGGCCAACCGGTAACGGACTTGACCAAAAACAGGCGGCAGAGCCGGAAGGCTCTGCCGCCTGTTTTTGGTTTGGGGAACCTTTACACCTTTTCAAACGCCGACTTCGGCTGCTTGCAGATGGGGCAGGTGTAGCTGTCCGGCAGCTGCTCGAAGGGCGTCTCTCCCTCATAAATATAGCCGCACACGCTGCAGCGCCACACATCGCCGGCGGCGGGGGCCTCCGGTTCGGGCTGGTAGGTGGGGGCGTTTTTGGGGCTTTTGCCCTTGACCACCTGGTGGTAATAGGCGTAGGTCATGGGGCGGCCGCCCTTGCCCATGCCGGCGTCCACAACCTCCGCCAGAAACAGCGTGTGGGTGGAAGTCTCCATCGTATTCAGCACCTTGCAGGACATCCAGCACACGGCATCGTCCGGCATGGGCAGACCGCCGCGGGTGGTAAAGCCGATGCCGTCGAACTTGTCGGCCGTGCGGCCGCTCTGGAAGCCGAACCGCCCGATCAGGCCGGGGTCACAGTCCTCGCCCAGGATGGAAACGGCAAACTTGCCCCGTTTGGCGATGCACTCGTTGGTATAGTTGTTGTGGTTGACGCTGACCAGCACGGTGGCCGGGCTGGAGGTGACCTGCATCACGCTGTTGACGACGCAGCCGGTGGGGCGCAGCCCGTCGCCCAGGGTGGAAAGAATGTAAACGCCGTAGGAAAGTTCGCGAAGAGCTTTGGTATCCATAAAAACAACACTCCTTTTCGGTTAGTGATGATTCACTGATTTATTATACCATTCTTTCAAAAAAAACAAAAGAAAATACCGAAAGAAATCGTACGAAATTGCAAAGAATGACACAAAATACAAGATTGAAAGCCAAAAAACTGGTAAAAGCGGCCAGAAACATCACGTTTTTGCATTGACATTTGCAATGTGCTCCACTACTATAAACGTAACAAAGCGCGGCCGCACAGGCGGGCAAGCTGGCTGCGCCGAAAGGCAGGGATCACAAGTGAATGCAAAAGGCGACGCGAATCGAAGCGTCCGCAACACCAAGCGGCGCTTGAGTGAGGCGCTGCTGCAGCTTCTGACACAAAAACCGGCGCGGGACATTACCGTGCGGGAGCTTACCGAGCTGGCCAAGGTCAGCCGCGGAACCTTTTATTTCCATTATTCCGACATTTATGATCTGCTGCGGCAGATGGAGGACGACCAGCTGGAGGCACTGCAGGCGGTGGCCAGCGGCCTGATCAACGGGATGGACAACGACGAGCCGCCCCAGACGCTGCGGGCGTTGTTCGACTATCTGGCCAGCAACGAAAACCTGACCCGCGCGCTGCTCGGCCCCAACGGCGACCCGCTGCTGGTGGAGCGCCTGAAACAGGTGATCGAGGAAAAGTGCGTGGGCGCGCTGGCCCGGGAGGAAGAGGGCGGTTCGGAAAAGACCCACGAATATCTGGCCGGCTTCGCGGTCAGCGGCTGCCTGGGCGTGGTGGAAAAATGGCTGCAAAGCGGCTGCGCCGAACCGCCGGAGAAGATGGCGCGCCTGACCTGGCAGGCCATCCGCGCCATAAACGTGTTGGGGCGCACCGCCGATTGCGAAAAATTGTGAATACGGTGTTAAACAGCGCATCGCGGCATTGATTTTGACGGGCTCTGTGCGCTATAATGGTGATGAGCCAGTACGGGTATCCCCGTATAAACAGAAGGAGAGTTTCAGTATGGGTTTCTTTGATATTTTTAAGAAAAAGGCAGAGCCTGCTCCGGAGCCGGTCAAAGCGGCAGCTCCCGCAGGCCCGGTGATCGTTGCGGCAGACGCCAAGGGCACCATCGTCCCCATGGACAAGATCCCGGACGACGTGTTCGCACAGGGAATTCTGGGTACCTGCTGCGGCATTGATCCCAGCGAAGGCAAGGTCTTTGCTCCGGTGGACGGTTCCGTCACCCAGGTGCCGGATACGCTGCATGCGCTGGGCATCCAGGCGGATAACGGCGCCGAGATCCTGATCCATGTGGGCGTGGATACCGTTGAAATGAAGGGCGAAGGCTTCAAGAGCACCCTGAAGGTGGGCGACCATGTCAGCAAGGGCCAGCTGGTGCTGGAGATGGATCTGGCCAAGATCGCCGCCGCCGGCCATCCTGCGGTGGTCATCACCGTTGTCACCAACAGCGACGACTACGCCAGCGTTGAGTTGGTGGCCGAGGGCGCTGTCGAGCCGGGCGCCGATATGCTTAAGGCAACCAAGTAAGCAAAAACGTACCTTGTTCCCCCGCGGCAGCGCCGCGGGGGAATTTTTGCGTATTGCGGGCTTTTGTGATAGAATACAGATACATTTGGGCAACGGTGGCGCCTGCCGCCCGCCCGCAGGAAAAGAGGAAACGGTATGAGTGTGATTTTAGCGGTGTGCGGCGGCGCGTTCTGCGCCATGGTCAGCGACGGGCGTATGGTGGAGGAGCCGGACCGGGTGGAGGATCTGCCCGCAGCCAAGGTCGTTACCGACGACCTGCCCAAGGTTCGCAAACTCAACAACAACGTCTGCGTCGGGTTTGCGGGCGATACGCTGGCCGCAGTGCAGATCGTCAATGC
>JBJEYG010000107.1:0-2041 GCA_051886555.1 Gemmiger sp. | reverse complement strand
ATGCAGTTTTTCCCAATTTTATATACGGTACCGTTTACTCCCGCAGTTCTTCTCTCCGGTGTACCTACACCAGACGCAGAGAGGGCGTACCTGGTCCGTACGCCCTCTTTTTTCCGTCACACGAAAATGCAGGAGGCGTACCGCCGTGGTACGCCCCCTGTTTGTATCCATTTGGACTCAGAAGCCCAGTTTTGCCAGGAACTTAATCTTACTGCGCTTGGCAGCCGGCTCACCATTGTCCGGCGCCTCCGCTACCTCCGGTTCGGGCAGGAAGCTGCCGTCTACCGCACGCGGCCGCTTGAGCAGCCACTTCAGGAAGCTTAGCGTAATGAGCAGGACAATAAAGGTCATCGGTATGCCGACGAACGATTTGATCGTCTTGACACCGGCGATGCCGCCCAACGAGATGAAGACAACCGCGATAACCGCAAATACAGTACCCCAGAACAGCTTCAGAGCGATCGGTGCCTCGGTCTTGTCGTCTGCACCCTTGTAGCACATACCTGCCAGCGTAACCGCCATCGAGTCGCACTGGGTAACCAGTGAGATCGTGATGATGGCCAGCATGACAATTTTGGCTATGGTGGATATCGGCAAGACATTAAACATGGACAGGGTCAGCGCCTCTGCGCCCTTCTCCAGATAGAGGGTGTAGAAATCAACGCCGTTGTACAGCTGCGCATGCAGGATGGTGCCACCGAATACGGAGAACCAGATAATGCCGAACAGTGCCGGGAACAGCCACTCAACCAGAATGAACTGACGGAGGGTGCGGCCATATGCAACACGAACCATGAACAGGCCGAGCAGCGGAGCGTATGCCATCCAGTCAACCCACCAGTACATATCCCAGTTCTGCGGCCAGTTGGAGCCATCCAGATACGGAGAGGTGTTCAGGCTGTTGTACACGAAATCGTTCAGGTAGCCGCCAAAGCTCTCGGTGAACAGATTGCAGATGTACGCGGTCGGGCCCGCCAGGAATACGAAAATCAGCAGGATGAAGAACAGCTGCGTATTGTAGTTCGACAGCTTGGTGATACCGTTGCGCAGGCCGGAAATGGCGGACGCATTGTAGCAGAGGAACATAATCGCAATGATGATAATGTAAACCGTCGTGCTCGGTGTAATGCCGGCAAACGCGTCAACTGCCGAAGACAGCTGCATCGCGCCGTAGCCCAGACCACCGGCAACCGCTGCGGTCAGAGAGAATGCACAGAACGCATCAAAAATATCGGCCCAACGGCTGGTGCTTACCTTATCGCCCAGCAGCGGGATCAGCAGAGAGCTGGTGCGGAACGGTGCGCCCTTGTTCAAAATCAAGTAGGACAGGATAACGCCTGTGATAACGCAGGATGCATACGGAGTCAGGCCCCACTGCAGGAAGCATTTCTCCATCGACCACAGAAGTGCCTGGTTGCTGCCAGACGCAAATCCGGTCGCCGGATCCGGTTCCATGGTGAACAGCAGCGGTTCTGCAGCGCCCCAGAAAACGACACCCGCGCCGATACCAGTACACAGCGAGATGCCAAACCACTGGAAATAGCTGAACTTCGGCTTCGCGTTCGGGCCGCCCAGCTTAATATCGCCAATCTTTGTAAACATGATGACAATGCAAAGCACTACCATGAAAAAGATGACGAGACTCGTAGCCCAGCCCAGGCCGTTCATCAGATTGACCATAACGAGGTTGTTGAGTACATTGTAAAACGCTTCTGCGTTGATCACAATGGCAGCCAGCATGGCTACAAACAGAACAACCGTGATCGACATGACTATTGGTCTGAATTTACGTTCTTCGTTCATAATTTTTCCTCCCAAAATCACTTATTCTCTCTATATAAAACGCAACCCCTTTCCCGCTCTCCTGTGTTATTCTCTTCTCACACAAATCACAGTCATCAACCTTGCGGGGGAAGATTGCGCACATTTTCGGATGAAAAAAATAACTGCAGATGTCCTTATTCCGGTTTGAATTTGGAACAAAAATTGAAGCAATGTGCAGAAAAGACAAAGTATCCGCAATGTAAGCGCGTTTCCTTTT
>JBJEYG010000106.1:0-2042 GCA_051886555.1 Gemmiger sp. | reverse complement strand
GCGCCGGGCCGGTGGATGGCTGATCGGTGGTCAGCCGCGCAACCCCCGCAAAGCGCAGAAAGCATACCGTTTCCTCCCAGTTTTGCGGTTTTCCGCAAAGCTGGGCGCTGCAACCGCTGACTGCCAATGCCGCACCGGACAGTACAAACAGTTTGACGGGTGCGCCGGGGTTATCGGCCCACAGAGCCAGATCCCGGCCCAACAGCGCCTGAAAATAGGGCTTGCCGCAAACCGCTTTGGCGAACTGCTGTTTGTCCGCCGCACTAGCGACTGCTCGGATCATGGCGAGCCCCTTTCTCCCCGTCTTTCCGGGGCCATTTTATTGCAGTGCGTTGACGATGTTTTTGTACTCGCGGCCGCGCACCTCAAAATTGGGATACCTGTCAAAGGAAGCGGATGCCGGCGAAAGGCTGACCACATCGCCGGGTTTGGCTGCGGCACGAGCCTGATTGACCGCGTCCGGCATATCTGCGGCATGGAGAATGGTCACATCCTCCTCATGAAAATTCGGCAGTGCCCGCAGCGCCGCCTCAATACGGGGGCCGGTAGCGCCCATGAGCACCAGCGTTTTGACGTGGGCCAGGATCTCCGGCGCCAGCGGCTCGTAGGGAATGTGCTTGTCGTAACCACCCGCGATCAGGATGATTTTCTGGTCAAAACTGCGCAGTCCCGCAATGGTGCGGGTGGGGCTGGTGGCGATGGAGTCGTTGTAGTAGGTTACGCCATCCAGCACGCGCACCGGTTCAATACGGTGTTCCACGCCGGTAAATGTGGAACCGACCCGGCGCATGGCATCCAGCGGCACACGGCCCCACACTGCCGCAATGGCGGCCAACAGATTTTCCACATTGTGCAAACCACGCAGCTTCACCTCGCTGCGGGGCAGTACCGGCGTCACCACGCCGTTCTCGGCGTAGCAGAGCGTGTCATCCTCCTTGCGCAGGAACGCACCGTTGTCCGTGTCGTGCAGACGGGTAAACCACACCTGCTCGCCTTTGCAGTCAGCAGACATTGCGCGGGAAATATCGTTCTCATAGCCCAGCACAGCACGGCACGGAAGCTGCTGCCAAAGCAGGATGTTGCGTTTGGCGTCAATGTACTCCTGCATATCCTTGTGGTGGTCCAGATGGTTGGGCGTCACATTGGTAACCACCGCAACTTTGGGGCTGCGGCGCATACTGATGAGCTGGAAACTGGACAGTTCTACCACCGCCACGTCCTCCGGCTCCACCTCCGCCAAACGGGGCAGCAACGCATAGCCGATGTTACCGCCCAGCAGCACCTTGCGGCCTGCCGCCTTGAACATTTCGCTGATCAGTGTGGTAGTCGTGGTTTTTCCATCCGAACCGGTAACCGCGACGATCTCGCAGGGGCAGAACTCAAAAAACAGCTCCACTTCACTGGTGACCATCGTCCCCGCAGCAATGGCAGCCTGCAGTTCCGGCTTGTAATACTCATAACCGGGGGTGCGCATGATGATGTCCTGCCCGGCAAAGCCATCCGTATAGTGTTCCCCCAGGCTCAGGGCAACGCCCAGACGGCGCAGCGTATCTGCGTAGTCGCCGAACGCTTCCAGGTTGGGTTTCTGATCACAGAGCGTAACCTTCGCCCCCAACTCAACAAACTGTTCAATGCAGCGCTTGTGGCTGACGCCCGCGCCAATAAACGCAACCTTTTTGCCGGCCACCAGGGCTTGCAACTGCTCAACAGGCAGCATAAAAACATCTCCTTGTATGGAAATTTTCTTCTTTTGGTATTATATACGACAAACCTGCGGTGTGCAACTGATACAGCAAAAACGGCCCGCCGAAGCGGGCCGCACAGTGCGGAAACCGAGCGGTTATTCCTGGCCGCCCATGGGGATGCCGTGGCTGTCCAGCAGGGCACGGATCTTGGCAATAGGGTCAATAATGCTGGAAACGCTCTTATCGTGGTTGATGGCTGCAATAAAGTAGGCGGTGTACTTGGACACGTCCACATCATAGTACCACTCGCGCTGCAGCAACTCAGGCGTACGGTAGGTCAGGTTGGTACCCAGCACA
>JBJEYG010000105.1:0-9162 GCA_051886555.1 Gemmiger sp. | reverse complement strand
AGAAATCCACCTCGGTGTCGTAGTAGCAGCACTTGAGCAGCTTTTCCATCTCCTCCTGGCTGGGCTGGCGGGGGTTGGAACCGGTGCAGGCGTCACCAATGGCGTTTTTGGCGATTTCGGGCAGACGCTCCAGGAACACTTTCTCCGGCACGAAGCCCTGCTCGCAGGGGTAGCTGTCGGCACCGTAGTTCCCGATGCAGTGGGGGATGTTCAGGTCATCGTTCATCTTGCGCAGGAAGGCGATAAGCAGCGCAACCTTCTCGTCATCGTTGGCGCCGCCCAGCTTCATCTCGTCGGCAATCACACCGTAGCGCTTTTTGGCCTCGGGGTCTTTGGCGTTGAAGGCAATGACCTTGGGCAGGTACATGGCGTTGGCCGCGCCGTGAATGATGTGTGCGCCGTAGTCGGCAAATGCGGCGCCGGTCTTGTGGGCCATCGAGTGCACGATGCCCAGCAGCGCGTTGGAGAACGCCATACCGGCCAGGCACTGGGCGTTGTGCATGGAATCACGCTTGGACATATCGCCGTTATAGCTGTCCACCAGGTCGCTCTGGATCATGCGGATGGCAAACACGGCCAGCGGATCGGTGTAGTCGCAGTGCGCGGTGGAAACGTAGGCCTCAATGGCGTGGGTCATGGCGTCCATACCGGTGTGGGCAACCAGCTTCCGGGGCATGGTCTCGGCCAGGTCGGGGTCCACAATGGCAACGTCGGGCGTGATCTCAAAGTCGGCAATGGGATACTTGATACCCTTGGAATAGTCGGTGATGATGGAGAAGGCGGTCACCTCGGTAGCGGTGCCGGAGGTGGAGGAGATGGCGCAGAAGTGTGCCTTGCGGCGCAGCTTGGGAATGCCGAATACCTTGCACATATCCTCAAAGGTGCACTCGGGGTATTCATACTTGATCCACATCGCTTTGGCTGCGTCGATGGGGGAACCGCCGCCCATGGCGATGATCCAGTCGGGCTGGAACTTCAGCATTGCGTCGGCGCCGCGCATGACCGTCTCCACAGAGGGGTCGGGCTCGATGCCCTCGAACAGCTCAACCTCCATGCCGGCTTCCTTCAGGTAGCCCACTGCGCGGTCGAGAAAGCCGAACCGCTTCATCGAGCCGCCGCCCAAGCAAACCATTGCGCGCTTGCCTTCAAACGTCCTGAGTGCTTCCAGAGAGCCTTTGCCGTGATAGAGATCGCGGGGGAGCGTGAATCTTGCCATAAGTAAAACCTCCAAATATAGTTTGCCGCCCGGCGGGCGGGATTGGATGAATGTGATGCGCCGCAAAAACCGGGGCCCGGGCTGTGGCCGGGAGCAAAATGGCTTTGATATTAAATTATCAAAGTTGCTGATAATAGTATAAGGGCAAATTGTGCAAAAGTCAAGGACTGTGTGAAAAAATTAGTAAAGTTTTTGATAAAACCGGCGAGGAGGAAGGCGAAAAGCCTGCAGCAGCGTAAAACTGTGAAAAAAACGGAAAAACCGACAAACGGACCCACAAGTCTGCTATAATAAACAAAATATCACCTGCGAGTGCCGCCGGAAGGAGAACGGGCTATGGAAGCCACCGCGTTTGTACAATTCAATCAGGTTTGCAAATATTATCAGATGGGCGATACCCGCATTGCTGCGGCGGACCATGTGAGTTTTACCATCGACAAGGGCGAATTCTGCGTGATCCTTGGCCCGTCGGGCGCAGGCAAAACGACGGTGCTGAACATGCTGGGCGGAATGGACACCTGCGATTCCGGCGAGATCTGGCTGGACGGCCAGCTGGTGAGCCGGTACAGCCAGAAGGAACTGACCACCTACCGCCGGTACGACGTGGGATTTGTGTTCCAGTTTTACAACCTGATACAAAATCTGACCGCCCGCGAGAACGTGGAGCTGGCCAGCGAGATCTGCCGTGAACCGCTGGATGCCGACACCGTCCTGGAGGAAGTCGGGCTGGCACAGCGGCGGGACAATTTCCCGGCGCAGCTTTCCGGCGGTGAGCAGCAGCGCGTTTCCATTGCGCGCGCCATTGCCAAAAATCCCAAGATCCTGCTGTGCGACGAGCCGACCGGCGCACTGGATTATGTGACCGGAAAACAGGTCCTGTCGCTGCTGCAGGCCACCTGCCGGGAAAAGGGACGCACGGTCATCGTCATTACCCACAACAGCGCGCTGGCCGCCATGGCCGACCGGGTCATCCGCATCAACAGCGGCCGCGTGGCGGATGTGACCATCAACCACAACCCCATCCCCGTGGAAAGGATTGAATGGTAAATGTCTAAGACCTACCGCAAAAATATTCTGCGCACCTTTTCGGGCAGCATGAGCCGCTTTGTGGCCATTTTTGCCATCGTTGCGCTGGGCGTCGGCTTCCTGGCCGGCCTGCTCAGTTCTTCGCCCGACATTGAGGACACCATGGAGCGCTACATGGACGGGCAGAATCTGTACGACTTCCGCATTGTGTCCACACTGGGACTGACGGAGGACGACGTGGCCGCCGTGAGGGCGGTGGAAGGCGTGGCGCAGGTGCGCGGCGCCTATTCGGCCGAGGTGCTGGCCCAGGTCAACGGCAGCGATACGCTGGTGGCCCGTGCACACAGCATTCCCACCGACGAAAACGGAAACCGGGCAGGGGAGACCACCATCAACCGGCTCACGCTGGTGGAGGGAAGCTGGCCCCAAAGCCCTGACGAGTGTGTGGTGGAGGCCGGTGGAAGCCTTTCGGGCAAAAAGCTCAAGCCGGGGGATACCGTCCGCCTGACCGAAGAAAACGAGGACCTGGACGAAAAAATGGCCGTCACCGAGTTCACCGTGGTGGGTCTTGTGCGGGACAGCTATTATTTCTCCTACGAGCGCGAGCCGGCCAGCGTGGGTAGCGGCAGCGTGGGTTTGGTGTTCTATACGGGCGACGACGCCTTCGCCTACGACGGGATCTACACCGAATTGTACTGTACGGTGGAGGGCGGCGCCGGTCTGCGGTCCATGAGCGACGAATACAGGGAAACGGTGGAGCAGGTTACCGACCGTGTGGAGCAGATCACCGGCGAGCGGTGCGAGGCCCGCTACCAACAGGTGCGGGCCGACGCCCAGCAGGAGATCGACGACGCCTGGCAGGAATACTATGACGCCGAGGAGGAAGCGGACCGGGAGCTGAGCGACGCGGCCCGGCAGCTTGCGGAGGGCCGGGACGCGCTGGCCGACGGTGAGCGGGAACTGGATGACGCACAGCGGCAGTACCGGGACGGCAGCGCCGAGCTGGCCGACAACGAGAGCCTGGTGAACGGCGGCCTGACCGCCATCGGCGAGGCGCGCGACCAGCTGACCGGCGGACTGGACCGGATTTACGAAAACCTGGATCAGATCGAGGACGCGGAGGAGCAGCTTCAGGCCGCTCGGGCCAGGCTGGAGGCCGGCCAGAAGGAGTATGATGCGGGTGCAAAAGAGCTGGCCGCCAAGCGCGGCGAGTATGAGCAGGGCCTGCTGGATTACATAGAGGGCGCGGAACAGTGGCAGGCGGCGGACGAGCAGTGCCGGCAAGCGCTGGACGTGCTCGACCAGCTGGATCAGATTTATTTGCTCCGGGATAGTCTTGCGCTGGCGGAGGGGATTCCGGAACTTTTCTATTCCGATACGGCGCTGAAGGTGCTGGATCTTCTGTATGAGAGCGAACAGCAGGGAACGCTTGCGGTTTTGCAGGAGAGTTACCAGACCTGGGTGCAGGCCCAGGCTGATTATGAAGACGCCGAAGCGGCGTACCAGACGGCGCAGCAAGTCTACGACGCCGCGCTTGCCGCCGGGGAAACGGACGGGGAGACGCTGGCGGGACTGAAAGCGCAGGCGGATGCGGCTGACGCCGAACGGCAGGAAAAGGCGGCGGCGCGGGACGCGGCCCGCCTGAACTGGGACAACGCGCTGAACGACGCGTTCGGCGGCAGGCTGGACATGGCGGATGATACGGTGCGCTCGCTTGCGGAACAGGTGGTGATCCGGTGCATCCGGTCGCTGCCGGACAGAACCGTCTATGAGCAGCTGAAACAGCTGAATATGGCGAAGAAAGCGCTGGATACCAGCATCAATACCATCATTGCCACGGTAGACGGCGTGGAGAACGAGGAACAAGCCTGGGAATATTTGGAGGATCAGGAGGAAGAACTGCGCGCGGCGCTGGCACAGCAGATACTGGAGCAGACCGGACAGGCGGTGGAGATCAACGACCGCGCCACCGCCCGGGCGCTGCTGGAGCAGACTTCGGCCCAGCTGGAGCAGGCGAAAGCAACGCTGGACGAGAGCCGGACGCAGCTGTTTGCCGCGAAGGCACAGCTGGAGGAGGGCCAGGCGCAGCTGGACGCCGCCAAGGCGGAGCTGGATGCTGGATGGGCGCAGTACAATGCTGCGGCCGACCAGCTGGCCGCGGGGCGCGCCGAACTGGAAAGCGCCCGCCGTACGCTGGACAGCGGCTTTGTGACGCTGATCGACAAGCAGATGCAGCTGAGCGACGCGCTGAAGCAAATCGGTGACGCCAGGGTGCAGCTGGCCGATGCGCTGCGCCAGATCGAAGAAGGCCGCGCCACGCTGGCAGAGAAAAAGCAGCAGCTGCTGGACGGCGAGATCGATTACGAGACCGCCAGGGCGGAGGTGGACGCCGAACTGGCCGATGCCAGAGCCAAGCTGGAGGACGCCCAGGCGCAGCTGGATGAGGTGGAGAAGCCCGAGTGGTACATCTGGAGCCGCCAAAGCAACGTGAGCTTCGCGTCCTTCAAGGGCAACGTCAACAAGGTGGCGGCGCTGGCGAAGGTATTCCCGGTGTTCTTCTTCCTGGTGGCGGCGCTGGTGGTGCTGACCACCATGACCCGCATGGTGGAGGAGGAACGCCTTCAGATCGGCACCATGAAAGCATTGGGTTACAGCCGCGGCGCCATTATGAGCAAGTACCTGATCTATTCCATGACAGCGGCCTTCGCCGGTGCGCTGCTGGGGCTGACGCTGGGCTTTACGGTGTTCCCGAGCATCATCTGGTACGCCTACGAAATGATCTATTACGCGCCGGACTTTGCCACGCCCTGGCGCTGGAACTACGCGATCCTGTCCGGCGGGTCACTGATCCTGTGCGCGCTGCTGGCAACGCTGTTCGCCTGCGGCGCCACCCTGCGGGAGGTGCCCGCCAGCCTGATGCGCCCCCGCGCGCCCAAGGCCGGCAAACGTGTGCTGCTGGAGCACATCCGCCCCGTCTGGCGGCGGCTGAGCTTTACCCAGAAAGTGACGGTGCGCAATCTGTTCCGCTACAAAAAGCGGTTCTGGATGACGGTGATCGGCGTGGCGGGCTGTACCGCGCTGCTGGTGACCGGCTTCGGCATTTCCGACTCGATCAGCGGCATCATCACCAAGCAGTACGGCGGCGTGTGTACCTACGACCTGATGACGACCCTGCGCACGCCGGAGGATACCGAAAGCGGCGACGCCTGCGATTATCTGTTTGCCGGCGGCAACATCACCGGAAGCCTGGCTGTCGCGATGGAGAAGGTCAGCCAGGAAATGCCCGACGGCTCGCTGGCCGACGTTTACCTGATGTGTCCCCGGGACACCGCAGCCTTCGGCAATTTTATCGACCTGCATGAGCGCGTCAGCCGTGAGGCGACGCCGCTGGGCGAGACGGGCGTGGTCGTTACCGAGAAGCTGGCGGAGGAGATGGGCGTTGCGGCAGGGGATACCATCCGCCTGAAAAACAGCGACAATCGTACCGCCGAGGTGACCGTCACCGGTGTGTGCGAGAACTATGTGTACAACTACGTCTACCTGAGCGCCGCCCAGTATGAGGCCTGCTTCGGCAAACAGCCGGAGTGGAACGCCGTTCTTTCCACCGTGGCGGACGACAGCGCCGACGCACGTGACACCATCTCCGCCCGGCTGCTGGCCATGGATGAAGTGACCAGCGTTACCTTTACGGTGGATACCACCAGGCAGGTGCTGAACATGCTCAGTTCCATCGACGCGGTGGTGGTGATGGTGGTAGTGTGCGCCGCGCTGCTGGCGCTGGTGGTGCTGTACAACCTTTCCAACATCAACATTGCCGAGCGTGTCAAAGAGATCGCCACCATCAAGGTGCTGGGCTTTTATGACCGGGAGGTCAACGCCTACGTCAACCGTGAGAGCGTCGCCCTGACGGTGATCGGCGCCCTGGTGGGGCTGGTGCTTGGCGTGTGGCTGCATCGCTTCGTCATTTATACCGTCGAGGTGGACGGCGTCATGTTCGGCCGTACCATCGATTTTTCCAGCTATGTGTATGCGCTGGTGCTGACCATGCTGTTCTCGGCGGCGGTCAACCTGATCATGGGCCGCAAGCTGAAAAAGATCTCGATGGTGGAGAGCATGAAAGCCCCTGAATAACCAAAAAAACAGCTTTGGGGAGACGACAGGACTTCGTTCGTGCCGTCTCCCCGTTTTTGTCCGGACGGCGCGCAAACCGTGCCGGGCGGCAGCGTCCTGCATAGGCAGGGGCACAGCCCTCAGGCAGCGGCTTTTGGCGTTTGCGCAGCGCGGCAAAAAGCTTCCCTGCTTGCCTGAAATCGCATTGACAATACGAAGAAATTGTTTTATACTCAAATTGTTTGAAATCGAACAGTTTGGATTCAAACAATCTGACCGACAAAGGAGGCAGGATTTTGACTGGACCTTGCGATTCCGGCCACATCGGGCCGGAGATCTGCCATCTGGCACACACCGTGCGCTATACGCTGGACCTGGCCGTTGCCCATGTTGCCGATGATGACGTAACCGGGCTGCGCGGGCGCGTGCTGGGGTATATTGTGCGGTGCACCGAGCTGGGCGGCGACGTGTACCAGCGGGATATCGAGGCAAAGTTCCATATCCAGCGCTCCAGCGTCACCACGCTGCTGCAGGGGATGGAGGCCGCCGGGCTGGTGCTGCGCCTGCCCGTGCCGGAGGACGCCCGCCTCAAGCGGCTGGTGCCCACCCGGAAGGGCCTTGCCTGCCAGGAACAGGTGCAGCAGGTGATCGACGGGTTTGAACACAGCCTGCAGCAGGGGCTGAGCCCTGCCGAACTGGAGACGCTGCGCGGCCTGCTGCAACGGCTGCTGGCCAACTTGGAACAGATGCAGGCAGATCTGGGGGAACACCGCACCATTCACGACTGATCCCGCAGCGCGTCCGGAATGCCCTGCCGCTTCCCCTGAGAAGAAAAACCACAGAAAAGGAGAGGACTACCCCAACCATGCTCAAAACGTTAGCAAAACAAATCGACGGGTTCAAGCTCGTCTCGGTGCTGACCCCCGTCGTCATGATCGGCGAGGTCGTCATGGAGATGATCATTCCCCGCCTGATGGCTTCCATTATTGACGACGGCGTCAACGCCGGCAATCTGGCCCACATTTATCAGGTGGGCGGCGTCATGGTGGTCGCCGCTGCCCTGGGGCTGCTGTTCGGTATTCTGGGCGGTGTGTTCGGCGCAAGGGCCAGCACCGGCTTTGCCCGCAATCTGCGCCGCGCCATGTACCGCAACATTCAGACCTTCAGCTTTTCCAACATTGACAAGTATTCCACTGCCGGTCTGGTCACCCGCATGACCACCGACGTTACCAACCTGCAGAATGCGTATCAGATGCTTCTGCGCATGTTTGTGCGTGCGCCCGCCAGCATGATCTGCGCCATGATTATGGCGTTCCTCATCAACGCACGGCTGGCCAGCATTTATCTGGTGGCGGTGCTGGTGCTGGGCTGCTGCCTCATCTTTATCATGACCCATGCCACCAAGTACTTTACCCAGGCGTTCCGCCGTTATGACGACCTGAACGAGTCGGTGCAGGAGAACGTATCCGCCATCCGCGTGGTCAAGGCTTACGTGCGTGAGGACTATGAGGGCGAAAAGTTCCGCAAGGCTTCCGGCAACGTTCAGAACCTGCTGCTGCGTGCCGAGAAGATCCTGAATTACAACAATCCGCTGATGCAGGGAACCGTGTACACCTGTATTCTGCTGATCAGCTGGCTGGGCGCGCAGATGATCGTGTCCAGCGGCGCCACCGCGCTGACTACCGGCGACCTGATGAGCCTGCTGACCTACTGCATGAACATTCTGATGAGCCTGATGATGCTTTCGATGGTGTTCGTCATGGTCACCATGTCCGCAGCTTCCGCCCGCCGCGTGGCGGAAGTGCTGGACGAGAAGGCCGACCTGGCCGACCCTGCCGACCCCGTGCAGACGGTGGAGGATGGTTCCGTCCGGTTTGAACATGTTTCTTTTGCCTACAAAAAGGGCGGCGAACATGTGCTGCAGGACGTGGACCTTTCCATCCGCAGCGGCGAGACCATCGGCATCATCGGCGGCACCGGCAGCGCCAAAACCAGCCTGGTCCAGCTGCTGCCCCGCCTGTATGATGTGAGCGAGGGCGCTGTGTATGTGGGCGGCCGGGATGTGCGCGATTACAGCCTGCATGCGCTGCGCGACAGCGTGGCCATGGTTCTGCAGAAGAACGAGCTGTTCAGCGGTACCATCGCCGAAAACCTGCGCTGGGGCAACAAGGATGCCACCGACGAGGAGATCTGGGACGCCTGCAGACAGGCCTGCGCCGATGAATTTATTTCCCGCATGCCCGAGGGCCTGCAGACCCACATCGAACAGGGCGGCACCAACGTGTCCGGCGGGCAGAAACAGCGGCTTTGCATTGCCCGCGCGCTGCTGAAAAAACCCCGCATCCTGATCCTGGACGATTCCACCAGCGCCGTGGATACCGCCACCGACGCCAGGATTCGCGGCGCCTTTGCGGAAAAGATCCCCGGCACCACCGTGTTCATCATTGCGCAGCGTATTTCCAGCGTGCAGAACGCCGACCGCGTCATTGTGCTGGACAACGGCCGTGTGTCCGGTTTCGGCACGCCGGAGGAACTGATGCAGACCAACCGCATCTACCGCGAGGTGTATGAGAGCCAGACCAGGGGAAGCGGCGACTTTGACGAGAAGGGAGATGACCGCAATGGCTGAGAGAGTGCGTGAATTCAAGGGCGGCGGCCCCGGCGGCCCCCACGGCCCCCGCGGTCCCCGGCCCAGGGTGGCCAATCCCGGCAAGGTGTTCGGCCGCATCATCGGTTATGTGTTCAAGTTTTATAAGATCCCGTTTCTCGTGGCCATCGCCTGCATTTTTGTCAGCGTGCTGTGCAACGTT
>JBJEYG010000104.1:0-2052 GCA_051886555.1 Gemmiger sp. | reverse complement strand
CATGTACGGCATGGGATTGCTTAAAGGGGCACGTACCAAAAGTGCCAACATTGTGGGCAGTACGATGCATCTGAATCCGCATGGTGATGCCGCCATTTATGAGACGATGGTGCGGATGGGCCGTGGCAACGAAAGCCTGCTGGTTCCTTATGTGGATTCCAAAGGCAACTTCGGTAAGGCATACAGCCGCGATATGGCCTATGCAGCAGCCCGTTACACCGAGGCCAAACTTGAGCCGGTATGCGAGGAACTATTCCGCGACATTGACAAGGAAACGGTGGACTTTGTGCCCAACTATGACGGCACAACCACGGAGCCCACGCTGCTGCCGGTGACCTTTCCCACCATTTTGGCCAACAACACACTTGGCATTGCGGTCGGCATGGCAAGCAACATCTGCTCCTTTAACCTGGCGGAACTGTGCAATGCAACCATTGCGCTGATGAAAGATGATCGGGTCAACCTGACAGACATTATGCCTGCGCCGGATTTTGTGGGCGGTGGTACCATTTTGTATGACCCTGCCGAGATCGAAAACATTTATGAAAACGGCCGCGGCAGTGTGCGTGTGCGCGCCCAGTGGAGTTACGACAAGGACAACAATTGCATTGACATTACCCGCATTCCGCCCACTACTACGGTGGAAGCCATTATGGACAAGATCACCGAGCTGGTCAAGGCGGGAAAAATCAAAGAAATCAGCGATATGCGTGACGAGACGGATCTGAATGGCCTTAAGCTGACGCTGGATCTCAAGCGTGGTCAGGCCCCGGACAAGCTGATGGTACGGTTGTTCAAGGCAACACCGTTGGAGGATAGTTTTGCCTGTAACTTCAACCTGCTGATTGGTGGGCAGCCCCGCGTTCTGGGGGTACGAAGCATACTGAAAGAGTGGGTAGCATTCCGCTGTGAATGTGTGCGCCGCCGCACCTATTACGACCTGAAGGGTAAGCAAAAACGGCTGCACCTCTTACAGGGCTTGGAAGCCATTTTGCTGGACATCGATAAGGCCATTCGCATTGTGCGCGAGACCGCCGAGGAGGCAGAGGTGGTTCCCAACCTGATGATCGGCTTCGGCATTGATGAAGTGCAGGCCGAGTATGTGGCGGAAATCAAGTTGCGCCACCTGAACCGGGAATACATCCTCAAGCGCACGGCGGAGACAGAAGCGCTGGAAAAGGAGATTGCCGACCTGGAGGATATTCTTGCCCGCCCGGCACGCATCCGTAAAATCATCATGGCCGAACTGGCTGATGTGGCCAAAAAATACGGTCAGCCCCGCAAAACGCAGATTTTGTACGATCTGCCGGATGATCTGGACGGAGAGACGGTTGAACAGGTGCCGGACTACCCCTGCACGCTGTTCTTCACCCGGGAAGGCTACTTCAAAAAGATTACTCCGCAGAGCTTGCGCATGTCCGGCGATCAGAAGCTCAAAGACGGTGACGAGATTCAGTTGACGGTCGAAGCGACAAACAGCGCGGAGCTGCTGTTCTTTACGAGCCGCTGCCAGGTGTATAAGTCCCGAGCGGCAGATTTCCCCGATACCAAGGCCAGTTTGCTGGGCGATTATGTCGCCAGCAAACTGGGAATGGACGAGGGAGAAGTGCCGGTGTATCTGGCAGTGACCTCCGACTTTAAGGGCTATATGCTGTTTTTCTACCAGAACGGCAAATGTGCAAAGGTCCCTCTGGAAAGCTATGCCACCAAACAAAACCGCAAAAAACTGTTAAAGGCTTACAGTGACAAGGCTGAACTTGCGGCGATGCTCCAACTGAAACAGGAAGAAGAATTGGCGGTATTTACTTCTGCCAATCGTCTGCTGCTGGTCGGCAGCGCTCTGATCCCGGAGAAAGCGACCCGTGATACAGCCGGAGTCAATGTGGTTACTTTGAAGAAAAACCAGAAAATCACCCGCGTGCAATCTTCCGCCGGGTTGGAACTGGAGGAACCGCATCGTTATCGGGTCCGCACATTGCCCGCCGTGGGAGCGCTGTTGAAACCGGGTGACCGTACGGAGCAGATGAGCTTTTAAGGCCACAACATGGAATC
>JBJEYG010000103.1:0-9204 GCA_051886555.1 Gemmiger sp. | reverse complement strand
ACGCATTTCACCGCTACACTAGGAATTCCACTTTCCTCTCCAGTACTCAAGAAAAACAGTTTTAGTTGCAGTTCCTCAGTTAAGCCGAGGGATTTCACAACTAACTTATTTTCCCGTCTACGCACCCTTTACACCCAATAAATCCGGATAACGCTCGCTCCCTACGTATTACCGCGGCTGCTGGCACGTAGTTAGCCGGAGCTTTCTTGTAAGGTACCGTCATTATCGTCCCTTACGACAGGAGTTTACAATCCGAAAACCTTCTTCCTCCACGCGGCGTCGCTGCATCAGGGTTTCCCCCATTGTGCAATATCCCCCACTGCTGCCTCCCGTAGGAGTCTGGGCCGTGTCTCAGTCCCAATGTGGCCGTTCAACCTCTCAGTCCGGCTACCAATCGTCGCCTTGGTGGGCCGTTACCTCACCAACTAGCTAATTGGACGCGAGTCCATCCTTGAGCGAATAAATCCTTTTCCCTCAGTGCCATGCGGCACCGTGGGCTTATGCGGTATTAGCAGTCGTTTCCAACTGTTGTCCCCCACTCAAGGGCAGGTTACTCACGCGTTACTCACCCGTTCGCCACTAAGTCAAGAAAAGCAAGCTCCTCTTGACTCCGTTCGACTTGCATGTGTTAGGCGCGCCGCCAGCGTTCGTCCTGAGCCAGGATCAAACTCTTTATAAAATGGTATTTAATCACTTTATAAGTGTTTAAATCTCTGTATTCTCAGACACAATCGCTTGCGTCCTGTGAATTACTTGTTTGGAATTGTTTAAAGTGTTCTTCCAACACTCAATAAGGTTCCACAAGTTTCAGTATTGTTCAATTTTCAAGGTCCTGCCCGCTGCCTTCTCGCGAAGCAGCTTGATTATTATATCAAACTGTGTTTGGTTTGTCAAGTACTTTTTTCAAGTTTTTTTCAAACCTTTTTCGTGAGCCGGCTCGCGGCGTTGCTGTCGTTTCGACAGCCTTTATATTTTATCTCTTCAAGCGCCGTTTGTCAAGCACTTTTTGAGATTTTTTTCGGAGCCTTTCGACTCCGTCCGCCTCTCGCGAAGCAGCTTACTTAGTATAGCACAGAAGTTTGCTTTGTCAAGCACTTTTGTGAAATTCCCCGGTAAAACTTTGCTTCAGATTTGCGGTGAATTTATAATATCACGCAAAAAGCGCATCGTCAAGCATTTTTTTCGAAATAGTATCACTTTTGTCGCTTTCTACAGTTTCTTCGTGGAATTCTGCCGTTTTTGACAAGCGCGTCCCGGAAATATTACGTACTGTAAATCTTTTTGTCTGTTTTTCCCGCATGTTTTCTACTGTTCGTACATTCATTCGTCCGCCAGCTGGCTTCGCATCCACTGCAGGATCTTGCGCTCCCTGCGGGAGATCTGAACCTGAGTCGTATGCAGCACCTTTGCCGTCTCGCTCTGGGTTCTGCCCGCAAAGAAGCGCAGACGGATCAGCGTTTTATCCTGCGGCGGAAGCCGTTCCATCAGCTCGGCAAGACTCAGCCGCTCGGCAAGACTCTCCTCCGGGGACTCCACCGGAATGTCCCACTGTCTCCCGTCATTGTCCCCTTCCTGATTTTCGGCCGGCGTCAGTGAGATCGCCGGCAGTGACGCCCGGATCGCCATGGCGACCTGTTCCGGCGTTTCCCCCAGGGTATCCGCCAGTTCGGTTATGCTCGGCTCGGTGCCCGTCAGTTTGAGGCGCCGTTCCCGCTCCGCATTGATCTTCAGGCCAAGTTCCTTCAGAGAACGGCTCACTTTCACCGTACCGCCGTCGCGGAACAGCTTTTTGATCTCCCCCAGGATCACCGGCACCGCATAGGTGGAAAAACATACGCCGCGCGTGGTGTCGAAACCGTCGCAGGCTTTTACCAGCCCCAGGCATCCCGCTGCGTAAAGCTCCTCATATTCAATGCCGCGCCCACGGAAGCGCCCTGCGCAGGAATGAACCAGCCCCAGGTTGGACTGGATAAACGCGCTGCGGTCCAACGGTTGTACGGATTGTGCCGCCATCTGCTTGTTCCCCCTTATCGGATATGTAGCGGCGTTCAGACACGGCTTTCCAGCTGTTTGACCATCGTCACCCGTGTACCATGTCCCGGGGCGGATACCACCCGCACCTTATCCATAAAGCTTTGCATGACCGCAAACCCCAGCCCGGCGCGCTCTTCCGGGTTGCCGGTGGTATACAAAGGCTCCATCGCCTTTGCCACATCGGAGATGCCCACGCCGCGGTCGGCCACGGTAATGCGGACACTATTATTTTCAAACAGAACCGCCGTCAGCGTAATCCAGCCCACCGAATCCGGATAGGCATGCACAATACAGTTGGTGACCGCCTCCGACACTGCCGTTTTGATGTCGGCAAGCTGCGGTACCGTCGGATCGGCCTGCACCAGAAAAGCCGCCAGCGCCGCACGGGCAAACGCTTCGTTGACACTGCGGCTGGTAAACGTGATTTTGACCTGATTGATGGCTTTCATTTCCGTCCTCCCTGGTTTACAGATAGGCAATGTGCGCCAGATCCAGCATCTTTTTGATCTGGCCGGGCGGGTTTTGCACAGTGAGCCGTCCGCCGGATGCCGTCATGCGCCGTCCGCGGCCGAGGATCAGACCTGCGCCGGAGGAGTCCATAAACGTTACGCCGCTCAGATCCATTGTCAACAGGTCCGGCAGACGCATGTCCAGTTGGGCGTCAATTTCACTGCGCAGCATTTGCGCCGCATGGTGGTCGATCTCGCCGCTGAGGTACGCTGCCAATGTGCCGTCGCCCGGCACGAACCATACTTTTGCCATCTGACTTGTCCACTCCTTGCCGGATTGTTTGGCAGACAAAAAAGCCCGCATACCGGAACGAATCCAGTATACGGGCTTCCGTACGCAAATTCTGCCGCAACAGGGCGCAAACCGCACAGATTTTATTTCTCTGCTTCCTTTAACAGGACAGGCCGGGCCTGCGATGCCAGGAACAGGCTGCCGCACACCACCACGCCGGGCAGATTGTGATCATCGGCGTAACGGATCGCGGCACGGATGCCCGCCGGGACGCTTTCGGCCGCCACGGCATCAAAATGGAAACGCGCCGCTTTCTGCAGATCCTGTGCGCTGAGGGCGCGGGGATGATCCGGGGTGACGGTAAAAGCCTTCGCCACCATCGGCTCCAGCGCCTCCAGCACACCCTCATAATCCTTATCGGCCATAACGCCCAGTACAAACACCAGATCATCCTCATAACCGGCCTCCGCCAGCGTTTGCGCCAGTGCCCCGGCGCCGTCGGGGTTGTGGCAGCCGTCCAGCACCAGAAGCGGATGCCGGCGCAGTACCTCGATGCGGGCAGGCAGTCTGGCGTTGGCCAGCCCTGCCAGAATGGCATCGTCGGAAATCTCATAACCGTATTCCCGCCACAGCGTCAGCGCGATCTCTACCGCCATGGCGGCATGGTTGGCCTGATGCCTGCCGGGGAACGGCAGGTTCACCCGGTAGCCGCCATAGTCGATGTAGTTTTCCAGCGGGCGGCATTTGGGGCGGGTCAGGTCATCCATCTCAGGCGTGACAATCGTCGCATGTTTCTCCGCCGCAGCGGAAAGGATCGGCCCCATGGCTTCCTCGGGCTGTTCAGGGTAGCACACCACGGTGCAGCCTTCCTGAATGATGCCCGCTTTCTCGGCGGCGATCTCCGGCAGCGTATCGCCCAGCAGTTCGGTGTGATCCATGCCGATTTTGGTAATGGCGGCAATCAGCTTGCCGGGAACCGCGTTGGTGGCGTCATAACGGCCGCCCAGACCGGTTTCCAGCACTACAAGATCGCATTTTTCCCGCGCAAACCACAGCAGCGCCACTGCGGTGACGGCCTCAAACTCCACCGGCGACTCGCCGGTATCCTGCCGCAGTTCATCGGCAGCCTTCAGCACCGTCTGCGCCAGCGAAGCCAGCGTGCGTGCGGGCATCATCTGCCCGTCGATCTGGAAGCGCTCGCGGAAGTTCACCACAAACGGGCTGATGGTCAGCCCGGTTTTGTAGCCGGCGCTGGTCAGAATGGACGAAGTGAACGCCGCCAGCGTGCCCTTGCCGTTGGTCCCCGCGATATGGATGTATTTCAGCTGCTTTTCCGGATTGCCCAGCCGGTCCAGCAGCGCCTGCATGCGGGTGAGCGTATTCGGCCCGCCCGAAAGGCGCGGCAGGGCGTGCAGCGCTTCGATGGCTTGTTTTTCTGTCATAGCGTTCCCCTTTCGAGGCTTCATGCCTCGTCGCCGGTATCCGCGCCGCGGCGGTACCGGGCCTGCTCTGCGCGCAGGCGGCGGTTTTCTTTTTTCAGCGCATAAATGCTGCCGATGGCCCGTGTCACCAGAAGGATGAGCAGCGCCACCAGAAGTCCGGCCACCACGCCGGCAAAGTCGATCCACACATCGATGACCGACGAACTGCGGCCCAGCGAAACGATTTGCAGCGTTTCGTCACACAGTGCGGTGAACAGGCCGCCGAACAGCGGCCAGCTGACATGCCGGACGAACCGCCGGGTGTACACCCGCAGGCAAAGCATCAGCAAAAAGCCTTCCAGACAATACTCACTGAAGTGCGCCAGCTTGCGCACCGTATGGTGGGACAGCGGCCCCAGATGCACTTTGGCCAGGGCGCGGTTGATGGCTTCCATTACTGCCTGACTGCGGGCAGATGAGATCGTTGCGTTTTCCAGCGAATTGTGAAAGATAAAAATGACGCAGGCGATCAGCGCGATGGTAAAGATCACCCGCAGCGCAATCAGCCAGGGGCTGACTTTATTTTCTTCATATTCCAAGATTTTATCCTCCGATCCTTCCCCTCACACACCGGACTTGGCTCCGCACAAGCCGGGCCGGGCCTATATTATAGCACCCGCCGGGCGGCAGGGCAAGAAAAACAGGGTGTATACGCGGCTTTTCCCCGATTTGACGCAAAAAAGTACCGCCGCGGCAACGCAGCGGCGGTACGGATGCGATTTTTGCGGGAAACGCTCAGCCCAGCGCAGCGATGGACTGCTTGATGTTGGCGTTCTTATCTTTGGCGGCGGCCAGTTTGGCGCGCACATCCTCCACCAGCCTGGCGGGGGCTTTCTCCACAAACTTGGGGTTGGCCAACTGATTTTCAAACATGGCCAGCTCCTTCTCGTTTTTGGCAAGCTCCCTGTTCAGGCGGGCCAGCTCCTTTTCGCGGTCGATCAGTTCCAGCATGGGAATGAAACCGCGGGCAGCCGGAGTGACCACCTGCACCATGCCGTCGGTGGGGCCGTCATATTTGGCGGTCAGCGTCACATCGGTGGCAAAGGCAAACCGTGCCAGGTAGATGCTCCCCTTCTCAAAGGCTGCGGGGTCGGCGGTCTCAATGACCATGCTGCTCTTTTTGGCAGGGTGCACGCCCATGTCGTTGCGCACCGTACGCACCGCTTTGATATAGGCCATCAGCTTTTCAAAGTCGGCGCATTCCTCCGGCCAGTCGCGGGCGGCGTCAAACACCGGCCAATCCTGCGTCATAATAGTCTCGGCGCTGCCGGGCAGGCTCTGGTAGATCTCCTCCGTGATGAAGGGCATGAAGGGATGCAGCAGCTTGAGCGCCTTATCCAGCACATACACCAGCACCTTGCGGGCGGCGTCAGCCTGTGCGGGGTCGTCGGAATTCAGGCGGGACTTGCAGATTTCGATATACCAGTCGCAGTAAATATCCCAGATAAAGCTCTGGATCTTCTCGGCGGCCAGACCCAGCTCATACTTGTCCAGGTTGGCGGTCATCTCACGGATCGTGCGGTTCAGCTCGGACAGCACCCACTTGTCGCTCATATCCAGAAGCGACTCGTCGGGCATGCCAGGCCGGAAATCCTCCGGCAGATTCATCTGCACAAAGCGGGAAGCGTTCCACAGCTTGTTGGCAAAGTTGCGGCTGGCTTTCACCTTTTCATCGCTGTAACGCATATCGTTGCCGGCAGTAGACCCCACCACCAGCATCATGCGCAGCGCGTCGGCGCCGTACTCATCGATGACCACCAGCGGATCAATGCCGTTGCCCAGCGACTTGGACATTTTGCGGCCCTGGCTGTCGCGCACAATGCCGTGGATGAGCACAGTGTCAAAGGGCGCCTTGCCGGTGTAGGCCAGGCCGGAGAAGATCATGCGGGAAACCCAGAAACCGATGATGTCGTAGCCGGTGACCAGCGTGTTGGTGGGGTAAAAATACTGCAGGTCCTCGCTGGTTTCGTTCGGCCAGCCCAGCGTGCTGAAGGGCCACAGGGCGGAGCTGAACCAGGTATCCAGCGTGTCGGGGTCCTGGGTCAGGTTGACGCTGCCGCACTTGGGGCAGGTACAGGGGGCTTCCTTCGCGACGATGGTCTCCCCGCAATCGGCGCAGTACCAGGCGGGGATCTGATGGCCCCACCAAAGCTGCCGGCTGATGCACCAGTCGCGGGTGCCCTTCATCCAGCTCATATAGTTTTTGGTGAAGCGCTCGGGCACGAACTTGATCTCGCCCTTCTCCACGCTCTCGATGGCGGGCTTGGCCAGCGGTTCCATCCGGACGAACCACTGCTTGGACACCATCGGCTCGATGACGGTGTGGCAGCGGTAGCAGGTACCCACCTCATGATGGATCGGCTCGGTGGATTTCAGCGCGCCGATGGCTTCCAGGTCTTCCAGAATCGCCTTGCGGGCTTCCATGGCGGTCATACCGGCGTACTTGCCGCAGTCCAGCACCTCCGGCTCGTCGGCGGCGGCGCGGCCGCTGGCCCGGAGCTCGTCGGCGGCGGCTTTGTCGGCAGCGCCGGTCATATGGCCGTCGTAGGTCAACACGCGGATCATGGGCAGGTTGTGGCGCTTGCCCACCTCAAAGTCGTTGGGGTCATGGGCGGGGGTGATCTTCACCACGCCGGTGCCCTTCTCCATATCGGCGTGCTCGTCGCACACAATGGGGATTTCCTTATTCAAAAGCGGCAGGATCACATGGCAACCGTGCAGATGGGCGTAGCGCGGGTCGTCGGTATTGATGGCAACGGCGGTATCGCCCAGCATCGTCTCGGGGCGGGTAGTAGCCAGTTCCAGCTTTTCGCCGGTTTCCCTGACGGTATACAGCAGGTGCCAGAAGCTGCCTTCCTTGTCCTCATATTCCACCTCGGCGTCCGAGATGGAGGTGTTGCAGTGCGGGCACCAGTTGACCATGCGGTTGCCGCGGTAGATCAGGTTTTCGTTGTACAGACGCACAAACACTTCCCGGACGGCGTCGGAACAGCCGTCATCCATGGTGAAGCGCTCGCGATCCCAGTCGCAGGAGCAGCCCAGCTTTTTCAGCTGGCTGACAATGCGGCTCCCGTAGGTGTTTTTCCACGCCCAGGCGCGCTCCAGGAAACCGTCGCGTCCCACCATCTCCTTGGTGAGGCCCTCCTCCTTCATGGCGGCGACCACCTTGGCCTCCGTCGCAATGGAAGCGTGGTCGGTGCCGGGCACCCACAGGGCGGCATAGTCCTGCATCCGCTTGTAACGGATGAGGATGTCCTGCCAGGTCTCGTCCATCGCGTGGCCCATGTGCAGCTGGCCGGTAACGTTGGGCGGAGGCATCACAATGGTAAAGGGCTTTTTGCTGCGGTCAATCCGGGTATGGAAATACCCTTTGTTGCACCATTCCCTGTAGATCCGATCCTCGGTGCCTTTGGGATCGTACTGTTTGGCGAGTTCTTTCGGCATAGTCGTTCCTCCTCACGATGGGATGGCAACAAAAAGGCCGTCCCACAAGAATCCTCTTATGGGACGGCCTGAAACAAACAGGTCGCGGTACCACCCAAATTGCTTTTGCCGTTGCAAAAGCCGCTTTGCGGCAGGGCAAACACCCCGCCCGCCCGGATAACGGAGGCAAACCCGTGGGCGGCTGTCGCACAGCGTTCACCGCCCCTGCTCAAAAGTGACAGCGCGGCGGCTCCCCTGCCGGCTTGCACCACCCCCGGCTCGCTGAAAGGCTCGTATCGACGCGCACTCTTTTTCATCGCATTTGCAATAATGGTAGCGCGTCCGGCCCGTTTTGTCAAGAGGCAGTGCGCGCTGCGATTCCGACATAAAAAGACCCGAGCCTAAGCTCGGGTCTTTTGTCTGAGTGTGATAAAAGAGATACCCTGTTTTGAAAGTGAAAAATCAACGGTGCTGAGAATTTTTATTGTTTTCTTTCTCTGTGGGGCAATGCAGCATCCATTCCAGATACTTTGCTCTTGTAATTGTCCTCGCCTTTAATTTTTCCTTTTGGCTATACCACTCTTTCAATAATTTTTCCACTTCCTCAAAATTATCAAAAAGCAGAATCGTGTCAATCGGAACGCTCCCGCCGCAGCCATGTTCCCAGTCATACCAAATCATCAAGCGAATAATGTCCTCTGGTGTTTCTGCCCTTGTAAAGAAATTTTCTTCGTTAACATTCAACGCTTTGGCTATGTCTTTGGTTCTGCTCTCTTTGGGCGTTCGGAATCCTGATTCATATTGGGCAATGCGATTTGCTGCGTTTCCATCCAAGTGCAGTCGTTCTCCCAGTTCCCGCTGCGTTAGTCCTCTGTGCTTACGAACCAGCTTGATTTTCTCTCCCAGCTTCATAGCTACCTCTTTCCGATAAAAGTGAAAAAGGGCATACCCAATCGAAGATGCCTTATCTCCGATTGGGTATGCCCTCTTTATTTTTATGTCAGCTGCATTGTCTTTTTGTAGCCGCCGATAAACCGTATTTCAATTTCATTGCGCGACCTCACCGTAATTTTCTCAATGATTCGCGCAGTCAGCGCATCATCATATTCTTGGATTTGTAAGTCCTTGGCTGACAGCAGCATCTCCGGCTGTCTGGCTTTTTCCTGTCGGGCGGCGCTGTCCTCAATGGCTTTTTTCAGACTCTTAATTTTATTATTCAGCTTTTTCAACTTGTCATCGAGAAACGGTGTATTCTCATCGAAGTCCAAGGACATTTCCAGCAGGCGGTCAAATTCCTGCTGGGTCTGCTCCAACTGCTCCTGCAAATTTGGCTTTGTGCTTTCGCCGGTCTGGATGTCATGCAGGATGCCGTTGATTTGGGCAGCAACTTCATCGGTGAAGTTTGCAGCCAAATCCTGCACGGATTTCAGAATTGCACGGTGCAGTTTTTCTTCTGGGACGGACGGTGAGCTGCCGCAGAATTTCGTTCCGTACTCGATGCGGTTCACGCACCGCCAGACGATTT
>JBJEYG010000102.1:0-2055 GCA_051886555.1 Gemmiger sp. | reverse complement strand
CGCTCCGTTCATGTACCTGGAAAGTATGGTGGACGGCGTGCTGAAAGGGCTGGGCGAACAATGGGCGACTTTCCGTTACTCGCTTCTGGATTCGCTGCTGCGTATTGCAGGCATTTGGGTATTGCTGCCCCGCTTCGGCATAAGGGGATTTTTAGCGGTGATGGCATTTTCCAACCTGGCGACCTGTTTTTTGAATACGACGCGTATGCTGCGTTGCACAAAAATCCGTCCTCAATGGCAGCGTTGGGCGCTGATGCCGCTGACGTTTGCAGCAGTTGCCGTGGCTGCGGTGGTTACCGTGCGCAGACTTGGCGCGCAGTCCGATATGGCAGGCCTTTTGCTGCAGGCTGTAGTACTTTGTATCGGGTATTTGCTGCCGGCGTTGACGGCAGGCAAAAAAATCGCGGCGCCTTTGGCAGACAAACTGCGAAAGGCGCCGCAGAAAACAGCGGAATAATGTGTTCAGTTAACCGGCTTCTCCCCCACCAGACCGTTCCACAGCCGGTAATACACGCCCTTTTGGGCCAGCAGCTGTTCGTGGCTGCCTTCCTCCTCGATGCCGCTTTTGCCCAGCACCAGAATGCGATCGGCATTTTTGATAGTGGTCAATCGGTGCGCAATGGTCAGCGTAGTTCGGCCGCTGGCCAACTTTTCCAGACTCTGACCAACCAGAATCTCGCTCTCGTTGTCCAACGCACTGGTCGCTTCGTCCAGCAACAAAATGGGCGGATTCTTCAAGAATACGCGCGCAATGGAAATGCGCTGTTTCTGACCGCCCGAAAGTTTGACGCCGCGCTCCCCCACATAGGTATCGTAACCGTTTTTCAGTTCGCGTACAAATGCGTCCGCACCGGCCAGTTTTGCCGCCTGCTCAATCTCCTCGCGGGTTGCGCCGGGCTTTCCGTAGGCAATGTTCTCCGCCACTGTGCCGCTGAACAGATAGACATCCTGCTGTACCACACCGATGGCACTGCGCAGGCTGTGCAGCGTAACGGAGCGGATGTCCTGCCCGTCAATCAAAATCTGACCGCTGGTCACATCGTAAAAACGCGGAATCAGGTTGCACAGCGTCGTTTTGCCGCCGCCGGACGGCCCGACAAGCGCCAGATTCTCGCCGGGGCGAACGGTGAGATTTACATTTCGCAGAACTTTGTTATGGTCATCGGGATATTCAAAACTGACATTTCTGAACTCAATTCCGCCGTAAGGTACCTGAAGTTCTTTGGCGTCGGGTGCATCCTTGATTTCCACAGGTGTATCCATGATTTCAAAGAACCGCTCAATGCCAGTCATTCCGCGCTGGAACTGCTCGGCAAATTCCACAATACGGCGGATCGTGGCAATCAGGGTGGAAACGTACAGAATATATGCCACCAGGTCGCCGGCGCTGATGCGGTCATACACCAGAAACAGACCGCCCGCAATAATCACCACCAGATACATCAGGCCGTCAAACAGCCGGGTGGAAGTATTGAATGCAGCCATAAAATGATAAGTTCTGGTTTTGATCCGCTGGAACGCCTGGTTGCCTTGTTCAAATTTTTCCTTTTCCTGCTCCTCTGCGGCAAATGCTTTGACCACACGCTCCCCCAGAAGACTGTCCTCAATGGAAGCATTCAGTTCTCCGATCTGGAAACGCTGACGGCGGAATGCTTCGCGCAGTTTCAGATTGAGCGTCGTTGATACAATCGCCATCAGCGGCACACACAGGAACACCACCAGCGTCAGCGGAACGCTGGCACTGCACAAAATGACGAAGGACGCCACAATTTTAATGGCAGCAATAAAAAATTCTTCCGGGCAATGGTGCGCGAATTCGGTGACGTCAAACAGATCGTTGGTAATTCGGCCCATAATCTGGCCGACTTTGTTGTTGGAATAGTAGGTATAGCCCAGCCGCTGCAGATGGGCAAACGCATCGCGGCGCATGTCCGTTTCGACATAAACGCCCATGATATGACCGGTCGAACACATATAGTAGCTGGCTGCACCGTCAATCAGCCGCAACACCAGATACAAGGCAGCGAGCTTGACCACAATTTCCGCCGTCAAAGG
>JBJEYG010000101.1:0-2058 GCA_051886555.1 Gemmiger sp. | reverse complement strand
CGACATGACCAAGCGCGGCTTCAATCCGGGGCGCATCGGTGCGGCTCTGTTCACCTACCTGCTGTCGCTGCCCGCGGTGCAGGCGGTGTTCCCCTATGTGAAGGGATTCCGCATGTCCACCAACTATATGGGTCTGACCATCACCGAAACGTTTTACGGCGGGCTGCTGGCCACCGCGCCGGTGACCTGGGCACTGGCGTGCGCGCCTCTGGTGCGCCGCCGCCTGAACCGCAAGCCGGGGCTTACGCCGCTGCTCGCGTGGGCGGTACTCGGGTCGGTCGCGCTGGCCGTGCTGGATTGTGAGATGGCGGGCGTACTGTACCGGTACCTGATGGATTTTTCACCGGTGCTGCTGTTCGCCGCCGTACTGTGCTGGCTGACGGCGGAGGAAGCGCTGCGCGCCCACGCCGGGGCCTTTGCCGGTATGGGCAGGCTGCAGCGTGCGCTGCGCGTCGCCTTTGTGGGTACGGCGGCCGCCGGCGCGGCGTTCAGTTTCTGTACCTTCTTCGCCGCCGAACCACTTCTGTACGGGCAAAATCCGGCGCTCTACCAGAATGTCAGCCGCCTAATCCAGTTCTGGCTTTAAATGGCCGTAGCCCCCCCCCGCTTCCGGGCTGGGGCGTTGTTCGTAAGGTGGTAAAACAGGCAAAAGGCGTGACTTTCGTGGTCACGCCTTTTGCATTAAGAGAGTCACTTTGACTGTTACCGTTTTGCGGGCGCCCACTTTCGGGCGCGGCCTTTTGATAGGGCACGTATCCGCTTTGTGGCGCCGGCATATACTAGATCTGGTGGTTTCGCCTCAATCCATGGAATGCGTGCTGAACACCGGGTCATCCTTCCAAAGGATCACCCGCCCCGCAGCGCGGGTCTTGTTCAGGTCAATGATCCGCTGGTTGGAGGAACCGCGGAACCGCAGCGTAATATCGTGCAGCGCCTCCACATAGGGGCCGTCCACCAGCACGTCGATGTAGGACAGCATCTCGTCCGTCTCCTCGCAGCGCACCGTACCGGGGCACATCAGGTCATTCTCGTAAACGTAACCGGTATAGCACCAGATGTTCTTGTTGGGGTACAGCACCTTAACGTCGTGCAGAAATCCCACCAGGCCCCGCTGGTTGGACGGTTCAAACGGCTCGCCGCCCAGCACCGAAAGCCCGCTGATATAGCCGGGCGCCAAACTTTCCAACAATTTGTTGCGTATTTCCTTATCGAAAGGCTCGCCGTAATCAAAGCTCCACGCCACCTTGTTGAAGCAATTCTCACACCGGCGGGTACAGCCGGAAACGAACAGCGTGGTACGCACCCCTTCCCCGTTGGCGATGTCGCAGTATTTGATGTTTGCGTAATTCATGGCGCGCCCTCCCTTTGTCACAAAAAAATCTGCCGGGAATCTTTATTTGCAGTATAACATTCACAAACGCTTTGTGCAACTGCTCCCACGCGGAACTTTCCGGCTTTTGCAACCGGCAAAACCGACAAATTTTACGCCCTTTTTTCTCCTTTCTTCTACATTTGGCGTGTCAGCGCCAAAACATGAAATGTAGTTGTAAAATTATTTCAAAACACAAGATATTGTGGTTTTTCACCCTTGACTTTCCGTGTGGGACAGGGTAATATAAATCTTGCCCACCAGTTTTCAGCCGGCCCGCCCCATAAGGTTCCGGCTGCTGCACAAAGAAATGAGGAGAACTATGAAAATCATCAAGCGCAACGGCAGCGAGGCCGTGTTCGATATTTCCAAGATCATTGCCGCCATCACCAAGGCCAACAATGTGGTGGATGAAAATCTGCGCCTGACCAAGGAACAGATTTTTGCCATTGCCGATGATGTGGAGGCCGCCTGCGCTTCCCGCTCCCACGCCATGAGCGTGGAGGAGATTCAGGATCTGGTGGAGGACGGCATCATGGCGCAGGGCGCCTATGAGGTGGCCCGCCAGTATATCACCTATCGTTATGTACAGAGCATCAAGCGTCACCACAACACCACCGACGACCGCATCCTCAGCCTCATCGAGTGCAACAACGAGGAAGTCAAGCAGGAAAATTCCAACAAGAACC
>JBJEYG010000100.1:0-2060 GCA_051886555.1 Gemmiger sp. | reverse complement strand
AGATGATCAGGGCAGACAGCGGAAACTGCCCTCTGGCAAGCACAAACAGCTGGGAAAGCACCGAGATACCGGGGAAGCTCAGGCAAAATCCAAGCCCGTAAAATGCGTACAGGCCACCGTACTGCACAAATGCCGCACAGCCGGATGTAACTTCGAACAACGCACGAAAGGCTGCTTCTGCCGCGCCGGAAAGCGGAAAAAACTGTTCCAGCACCTGGCAAAGCACCCCAAAAAACAACACACATCCGCAGACAGACAGCATGGAGGATACACTGCAATTGATCGCGGCCGGGAAATCCGGAACAACCGGTTTATTTTGGGCGACATGCCCGGCTGGTTTGACAGCGGCGTTTCTTTCGTGCCGAAAAAATAAATTTGTTAAGGCAGCCGCGGGTAGATTGGCCAGTAATTGCATCAGATACAACGCAACACCGAATTTCACATTTCCCAGAAGGCTGCTGCCAATACAGCCCACCACAAACCCGGGACTGGAACAAAACCCAAGCGTGGCAAGTCGCTGCGCGTCCTGCGTGGTCATACGCCGCTCCGCACAGCATTGCGCCAGGACCTGCATGCAAACGGTGTATCCTCCCAGCCAGGAAAGCAACAATGCCAGCGGAGCCGAATCACTTTGAATGCCATAAAGCCGGCAAAGCGGACGCAAGGGTCTGCCCAGCCACTCGCTATCCGGACAGGAAGTCAGCAGCGCCGATACCACAAAAAAAGGGAACAACGCCGGCGCGAGACTGGATATACACAGAGACAGACTGGTTCTAAATCCGGCGTGTACTGCCTGAGGGAAGGCCAGCAGTAAAACACCCAACAACAAAAAAGTAACAGGAAGAAACGCCCGGACTCTAAGACGGTGAATCATAACCAACGCCTCCGAACTATATATTGTTAAAGAGCAATGCCGTAAGGAGGGCCGTACCATGAAGCATAAACTGCCGCGGCCCAAACAGGAACGGCCGAAACGGAAAAGGGGGAAAACTGCAGCTTTGTTCGCTCAACCGGGATCAGATTTTTACCGTATGCCGGAATTGGAACTGCGCGGCGGCGCGGTGCTGACCGACGGATGCAGACGCATTCTGGTTCTGGAAACGGATAAGATCTGCCTGGACATGGGACGCTCGATAGTAACATTGTATGGCGATTCTCTGCGCATAGAATCCTACAATGGCAAAAGACTTGCAGTATGCGGTAAAGTGACGGGCATCGAGCTTTCCGGCAAATGGGAGGGCCAGAGCAATGGATAAGCAAGATCTTTTTATGTTAGCGGACCGCCTGTTTTTTTCCGTATATGGCAGTGGATTGCCGGCGTTCTTCTCGGCAGCTGCGTCGCACGGCGTACGGCTGCGGCAGATCCGAATAGAACAAAACGGCGCCCATGCTGAAATCTGGGGCCGGGACTGGCCGGCAGTTCGTTCGATTGCGCAAAAAGGCGGCTGGCAAGTGGAACTTGTACGACGCATTGGCCCCGGAGCGGCGGTAAATATGTTGATGCGGCGCACCGGAATTCCGGTAGGGATGTTGCTGTTTTCCGTGTTGCTGTCAATTTTTTCAGACTATATCTGGAAAATCGAGTACGATGCACTGGAGCCGGCAGAACAGGAGCGTGCAGCGGCTGTCTTGCGGGAATGCGGTGTGTATGAGGGGGCACGGGCGGATGCCGATACCTTGAAGCTGGCGCAGGATTGCCTGATGAACGGATCAGATGAATACGGCTGGGTCAGTCTGAACTTTACCGGAGGCTGTCTGGTGTTGGAAAGCACTGCCGCACAAAAACAGTCGGTTCGGCAACAAACCGAAGATCTCTCACTGTATGCCAAAGCGGATGCCTGCGTACTGACAGTAGAAACAGAAAGCGGTTTTTCTCTGGTAAAACCCGGACAGACGGTGGCAGAAGGGCAACTGCTGGTGCGGGACTACCGGCTTGACCGCAGCGAACAACCGGTTGCACAGTCCGCATCCGGGCACATTCTGGGCCGTGTGACCAAAAAATACCAAACGATACAGCCACTGCAAACAACACAGACCTGCCTGACAGGCGTTTTCTCTGA
>JBJEYG010000099.1:0-9244 GCA_051886555.1 Gemmiger sp. | reverse complement strand
AGTCGCGTCGCCGTCCTTGAGGGCGTAAGCGTCGCTGGTCAGCTCGCCGGCAACGGGAGTGCCGGTCAGGTCGTAGCAGTAGTCCTTCCAGTTGGCCAGACCGACGGGGCCGTTCACCTGGAACAGGGTAGGCGCATCGCTCTTGGCCATCTCGCTCATCAGAGTGGTCTCATACTCGCCGGAAGCGGCGGTCACGACCTCAACGGGAACACCGGTTTCCTCGGTGTACTTGGCGGCCAGGTCTTTCCAGTCCTGATCCTGCTCCGGCTTGAAGTTCAGGTAGTAAACCTTGCCGGCGGCAGCGGGCGCTGCCGTGGAAGCGCTCTCAGCGGTGCTGGACGCGTCGGCAGTGCTGGATGCAGTGCTGCTGGAACCGCCGCAGCCTGCGAGCAACGTCAGCGCCATAGCGGATGCGATTCCCAGCGAAAGAATTTGCTTTGCTTTCATGGTAAATTCTCCTCCTTGAAATATCTGTGTTCTTGTTGAGCACACATTTCGGCTGAAATCGTTGGTAACGTTTCCAACCTTTCTTTACTGCAATAATACCCCTGTTTATACAATTTTGCAAGCAAATTTTGAACGTTATCGTGAACTTTGTACGATTCACTAAGAATTCTCGCACCGTTTTGTGCAATCTTTTGGAAATCAATTGGAAATGTAATTGTTTTGTTTCCAATTTTGGTTCCACACAATTTCCAACCGCAGCTTTGACGTCAGGCTCCGTCGGCGCTATAATGGAGAAAACCAACCTTCTCCGAAAGGACTCTGCCGCCATGCCGAACCTCATCGAGATCTCCGACCTGAACGACGCCGGATTGGCCCCCTTCACCCGCCTCACCGAAGCGCAGCTGCGCAGCGAGGCCGAACCGGCGCTGGGGCTGTTCATTGCCGAAAGCCCCAAAGTCATCCGCACCGCATTGGATGCCGGGTACGAGCCGGTATCGCTGCTGATGGAGCGCCGCCATATGGAAGGCCAGGCGCGGGATATTCTGGCCCGCTGCCCCGGGGTGCCCGTCTACACCGCCGAACGGGAGGTGCTGGCCGCGCTGACCGGCTACACGCTGACCCGCGGTGTGCTGTGCGCCATGCGGCGTCCCATTCTCCCCCGCCCGGAGGAGGTTCTGCGCGGCGTGCGCCGCGTCGCCGTGCTGGAGGGCGTGGTGGACGCCACCAATGTGGGAGCGATCTTCCGTTCGGCCGCCGCACTGAATATGGATGCGGTCCTGCTGACGCATACCTGCTGCGACCCGCTCAACCGCCGGGCCGTGCGGGTCAGCATGGGAACGGTGTTCCAGATTCCCTGGACACGGCTGGAGCGGGGCGAATGGCCGCACCCCGGTATGGACATGCTGCGTGCGCAGGGATTTGCCACTGTGGCGCTGGCCCTGCGGGAGGACTCGCTTGCCATTGACGACCCGCGCCTTGTGCAGGCCGAGCGGCTGGCTGTACTGCTGGGCGCCGAAGGCGACGGTCTGGCGCCGCACACCATCGCCGCCTGTGATTATACCGTGCGCATTCCCATGAGCCACGGCGTGGATTCGCTCAATGTGGCGGCCGCCAGCGCGGTGGCGTTCTGGCAGCTGGGCCGGCGGGACGGACATTGACAACCGTTCGCCGCCATGCTATGATGAAACAAAGGAGCCGCGCCTGCTGACGGGTCATGTGGGGCACCACAGTGTGGGCGCGGCGGATGTAACAGCCGACCGTCTGGGCAGCCTGCGCATATTGCGCGGCTGCCCTTTTGCGTTTGTAAGGAGGTTTTCTTATGTATACCGAAGTCTGCACTTCCCTGGCCGCCACAGCGGCCGCCAAAGCCCAGCAGCTGCGCACCCGGCCCGCCGCATTCTTTGTCAGTTCGGCGCTGGCAGGTGCGTTTATTGCACTGGGCAGCGTGGTATTTCTGTCCACCGGCGGTGCGCTTACCGCTGCCGGATACGGCGCGGCAAAATTTCTGGCCGGTCTGGTGTTTTCTGCAGCGCTGAGCCTGGTGGTAATGGCCGGCAGCGACCTGTTTACCGGCAGCAACCTGACCATCGGCGTCGGCGTTCTGGAGCGCACTGTCTCCCCTGCCGCGGCCCTGTCGCTGTGGGCAGTGTGCTGGCTGGGCAACCTGGCCGGGTCCTGGCTGGTGGCCGGGCTGTTCCACCTGGCGGGTCTGACCGGGCAGGAAGCCGTCGCCGCCTACCTTTCCACCGTGGCGGCAGGCAAGCTGTCCGCCGGGGCGGGCGCGCTGTTCCTCAAGGGTGTGCTGTGCAATTTCTGCGTCTGCCTCGCGGTGTGGTGCGTCACCAAAATGAAAAGCGAGTCCGGCAAACTGATCATGATCGTGTGGTGCATCCTGGTGTTCATGCTCTGCGGGTTTGAACACAGCATTGCCAACATGAGCATTCTTGGTCTGGCGCTGCTCAGCGGCGCAGGCGGCGCCACACCGGGCGGATACTGTTTCAATCTGTTCTTTGTTACGCTGGGCAATCTGGCGGGCGGCTTCTTCCTGGTGGCGCTGCCCTACTGGTTCCTGGCCAGGCAGGAACAGAACTGACCTGTGCACATAAAAGGATCCCCGCGCGGCGAGCCGGTAAGGGCCTGACGCGCGGGGATTTTTTATGAAATTTACGCCAGATACTTCTGTGCGACTCGGTCAATGGCGGCAGGATCGGCGGCAATCCAGGCATCGTAGCGGGTACCGGCGGCAGCCACCGTGCGCCCCAGCTCTACCAGGAACGCGGGCACGTCCTCCTCCAGCACAACGCCCAGCTCACGCCCCATCTTCTCACTGCCCTGGCGGTCATCGCCGTTCACATACAGCGTGAAGGCCGAGCGGGGCGTTTTGTCCACCACCTTGGCAGCGCCGCGGAAACCGATGGCCCCCGTCTGATGGGTGCCGCAGCTGGACGGGCAGCCGGAAATGTGGATCTGCGGCAGCGCGCCGCAGGGCAGCCCGGCGGCACGCACTGCGGCGACGCAGGCAGCCAGCAGCGCCTGCGAATCGCGGACGCCGACCTGGCAGATGGATGCGCCGATGCAGCTGACCGATGTTTCAAACAGGCTCTGTGCGGTGTCCGGCTCAGTCAGTGCCAGCAGCGCAGCCGCCTCGGCGCCGGTCAGGTTGACAAGATAGGCCGTCTCGTCGGGAGCAAGGCGCATCTCGCCGCACTCGGTTTCCCGGATGGCGTCCGCCACCGCGCAAAAGGTCTGCGGGTCGGGCTGACCGCCGATGGGATGCCAGGCCACCGCGTAACGGCCGGGCTGCTTCTGGGCGATGACGCGGGGGCTTTCGGGCGCAGCCGTACCGTCCCCTTCCCGGCTGGCAGGCGCGCTCACCGCACGGATGGTCAGATCCTCACCGGAATCCAGCACCTCCTGCAGTTTGGCGCGGAACGCCTGCGCATAAGCCTCCGGCCCGCCCAGTACATCCTGCATATAGCGTGTGCGGGCCTTGCCGCGGTTTTCGTAGTTGCCGTAGGTCCGGAAGGTCAGCCACATGGCCTTGATATAATACAGAATGCGGTTCGGCTCCACCGCTTCGGCCACCTTGACGCCAAACCGGGGATTGTTGCCCAGGCCGCCGGCGCTGTACACGTCGAACAGCCCGTCCGGCCGCGCGGCAAAGCCCAGGTCGCGGTAGGTGGCGTGCGTCAGGTTTTTGGGCGAGTTGGAGAACCCCACCTTCAGTTTTCGGGGCATTTTTTCCGCCTTGATGAAATGCATCAGGTAATCGGCGGCCGCCTCGGCCCAGGGCAGTGTGTCAAAATATTCTCCCTGCTCCACACCGGACAAGGGCGAACACATCACGTTGCGGGGAAAATCACCGCCGCCCCCCATCGTGACAATCCCCGCATCCAGTGCGCCCTCCATAATGGCGCACACCGCGTCCGGCTGCAGGTCATGCAGCTGAATGGTCTGACAGGTGGTAAAGTGGATGCGGCTGACCTGATGTTCCCGCACGGCTGCGGCAGTGAAGGCCAGCTTCTCCCGCGTGACACGGCCGGCAGTCATGCGCAGGCGCAGCATACTGGCCTTGCCGCCCTTCTGCGCATAGCTGCCGTAAAAGCCGGAAAACCCCTTATAGGCGTTTTTGTCCACCTCGCCCGCATAAAACGCGGCGGTCTTTTCCCGAAAAGCCGGCAGTTCCTGTTTCCACGCCTGCGGATCGATCTTCTGAAGATTTGCCATAAATTATCCCTTCCTCGCAATAAATCGGAATGTATTTTTATCGTAGCATATTCACCGCTGTGCGTCCAGATATTCCCGAATTTCCCGCTCCACGGTATCCATTTCCTGCCGGAATGCCCGCGCCGACACGCGCAGCGCACCGTTGCCGAAAATGATGATCTGCTCCGGCCCGTCGCTGGTGGCCACCCGCACCCGGTGCTTGCGGCCCAGTTCATGGGTCACCCGCTCGATATACATGTCGGCCGTCTCGGCTTCGCGGGTATAGACCACATGGATGTTATGGTAGTTCTCCACCGTGCCTGGGTTTCCCTTGACCTTGTAGGCATCAAATACCAGGATCACTTCACAGCGGCGCACGCCCCGGTAGTTGCAAAGCAGATCCATCAGGCGGCGGCGGGCGGCGTCCAGATTGTCCCGCGCCATGGCGGCCAGATCGTCCCAGGCGAAGATCATATTGTAGCCGTCCACCAGCAGATATTCCGGGCCTGCCGGCGGCGGCGCGGACAGCCCGGCGGCGGGCGTTTCCTTTTTAACCGGCGCAAACCGGCGGCGGGCTTCCTGCCCGTCCGCCCGGCCCGGAACGCCCCTGCGCCGGATCGGCCCGTAGGTACGCTCAAAAATGGCCATCAATTCCTTGTCCTCGGCCAGGCTGGACCCGTAAACGGCGGCGCGGCGGCGCACCGGAGCTTGCGTTTCCTCCGGCTCCGGCTTTCCCCAGCCGGTCTGCACATGGGCGCGGGCGGGCACCTCGTCCCATTTGACCACATACCCCGCTCCGTGAGCGCAGAACACCGAATCCGCGGTGTTCTCCACATCCGCATCGGCATTGTAGCCGGCGGCAGCGATGACTGCGTCGGCATTGTGACAGGGCCGGTAACCATCCGGCGTACAGGAAATCCGTCCCACTCCCCGGCTGTACCGTGTCAGCTCGGCGGAATATCCCTGCATAGCCGCCACCGGCGCGGTACCGGTCAGCAGTGAGCTTTCACCCCCCTGCTGCGTGACCGGCGGTTCAAACCGGGCATCCATGCGCTGGAGATCGGTCATGGCGCGGCCCACCAGACCGGCAGGCACTTCCAGGCGGAAACGGTACCAGGGTTCCAGCAGCTGTGCGTTGCCCTGCGCGGCGGCAGTGCGCAGGCCCTGACGCACCGCGCGGTAGGTCGCCTGGCGGAAATCGCCGCCCTCGGTGTGTTTGAGATGCGCCCGCCCGGCAATGAGGGTGATTTTCAGATCCGTGACCGGGGCGCCGGTCAGTACGCCCGGGTGGGTCTTTTCGGCAAGGTGCGTCAGGATCAGCCGCTGCCAGTTCTTGTCCAGCGCGTCCTCACGGCAATCGGCGGCAAATTGCAGTCCGCTGCCCCGGGGTGCGGGTTCCAGCAGCAGATGCACCTCGGCATAGTGGCGCAGCGGCTCAAAATGGCCGACGCCCTCCACTGGGGCGCTGATCGTCTCGCGGTACACGATACTGCCCTGTCCGAAGCGCACTTCCAATCCGAATCGCTGGGCCAGCAGCGTGCGCAGCACCTCCAGCTGTACCTCCCCCATCAGCTGCACATGAATCTCGTCCAGCTGTTCGTTCCACGCCACGTGGAGTTGGGGTTCCTCTTCCTCCAGCCTGCGCAGGCAGGTCAGCGCCTTGGTGACGTCCGTTCCCGCCGGAAGCTCCACCCGGTAGGTCATCACCGGTTCCAATGAGGGGATGGCCGCATCCGGCTGCGCCCCCAGGCCCTGCCCGGGGCGGGCATGGCTCAGGCCGGTCACCGCGCACACCATACCGGGCAGCGCCTCGTTTACATTCTGGTATTTGGCACCGGAATACAGACGGATCTGATTGACCTTCTCACTCCACGGGCCGTTCACCCCGGTGCCGGAAACCGCGTCTTTCACCCGAAGCACGCCGCCGGTAACCTTCAGATAGGTCAGCCGTGCGCCCGCGTCGTCCTCGGCCAGTTTGAACACCTGTGCGCCGAACGGTGACTTCTCCCGCCCGGCAGGAGCGACGGTATAGGCGCAAAGTCCCTGCAGAAACTCGTCCACGCCCTTCAGCCGCAGTGCCGAACCGAACCAGCAGGGAAATACCTGCCGCGCCGCAATGGCGCGGGCGGCCGTCCCTACGCCGATGCTTCCGCCGGCGAGATACTCCTCCATCAGCTGCTCGCCGCACAGGGCCAGCGCCTCATCCCGCTCGGCGGCAGGCGCGGTAAAATCCACGCAGTTTGCTCCCAGCCGTTTTTGCAGCCCCGCCAGCAGCGCAGTCCGGTCGGCGCCGGGCAAATCCATCTTGTTCACAAACAGAAACACCGGAACATGGTATCGGGCCAACAGCTGCCACAGTGTCTCGGTGTGGCTCTGCACGCCGTCGGTGCCGCTGATGACCAGAATCGCGCAGTCCATTACCTGTAAAGCGCGCTCCATCTCGGGGGAGAAATCCACGTGCCCGGGGGTGTCCAGCAGGGTAAACGCACAGTCGCCGGTGTTGAGCACCGCCATTTTGGAAAAGATGGTAATGCCGCGGCTGCGCTCCAGCGCAAAGGAATCCAGCAATGTATCGCCATGGTCCACCCGGCCGAGATGCCGCAGCGCACCCGCCCGGTAGAGCATCGCTTCGGACAGCGTCGTTTTGCCCGCGTCCACATGGGCCAGGATACCGATCGATAAGCGTTTCATTCAACAAAGTCCTTTTTATGAAATACAGTATTATTATAGCACATTCCCGGCGTTTTTTGATACAAAGCATACGTTTTGTCCAAAAATGTCCGGCATTTTCTTGACGGTTCCCTCTCCGGTGTTATAATACATGATAATTTTCGATCTTTGAGGCATAAAATCATGGCACAGACGATTTATACCTTTGTGGTCTGCTTTCTGGCAGGCATCGGCGCGGGGTTGGGAACCGGTTTTGCAGGCATGAGCGCCGCGGCGGTCATCAGCCCCATGCTGATTACGTTTTTGGGCATGGAACCTTACCACGCGGTGGGCATCGCGCTGGCCAGCGATGTGCTGGCCAGCGCCGTTTCCGCCTACACCTATGGCAAGAACAAAAATCTGGATATCCGCAACGGCGCGGTGATGATGGCGGCGGTACTGTCCTTTACGCTGGTGGGCAGCTATGTGGCCAGCCTGGTTCCCAGCCGGACGATGGGCAGCTTTTCCACCTGGATGACACTGCTGCTGGGCATCAAATTCATTGTACGGCCAGTCATGACCACCAAATCCGCCATGAACGCGGTCAGTGCCAAAAAGCGCATTGTGCAGTCCCTGTTATGCGGCATGATGGTAGGCTTTATCTGCGGCTTTGTGGGCGCGGGCGGCGGCATGATGATGCTGCTGTTGCTGACCAGCGTGCTGGGCTATGAGTTGAAGACGGCGGTGGGTACCAGCGTGTTTATTATGACCTTTACCGCACTGACCGGTTCGCTCAGCCACTTTACCATCGGCGGCCCGCCTGACCCGTTCTGCCTGGTGTGCTGCGTGCTGAGCACACTGCTGTGGGCGCGGATGGCGGCCCGCTTCGCCAACAAGGCCAGCCCGAAGCTGCTCAACCGCGCCACCGGCGTTGTGCTCACGGCGCTGGGCGCTGCCATTCTGATCGTCAATCTGCTCTGAACCGCCGCGGGGGCTTGTCGCCCCCGCTTTTTTTTGCGCCCGGCGACCAAAACCGGCCAGGTTGCGGCAACGCCTTGCATTTGCCGCTGTTTTTTTGTATGATGGAAAAGTATAGCCCCGCCGCCCGGGGCGAAATCTGCACACAGGAAGGATCTGACCCCTTTTGAATCCCCCCAACGAACATGAGAACCGGCTGGCCACCGCGCCCATGCTGCCGCTGATCCTAAAAATGGCGCTGCCTTCGGTCGCGGCACAGCTGGTAAATCTTCTGTACAGCATTGTGGACCGCATTTACATCGGTCACATTCCCGGCATCGGCACCGAGGCGCTGGCAGGCGTAGGGGTCACCGGCTCCATTATTCTGATGATCTCCGCCTTTTCGCAGATCGTCGGCGGAGGCGGCGCGCCGCTGGCCGCCATCGCGCTTGGCAACGGCGACCGCGACCGCGCAGGGCGCATTCTGGGCAACGGTTTCGTGCTGCTTTTGTGCTCCACGGCGCTTACCACCACCGTCACGGCATGGTTTATGCGGCCGCTGCTGCTGTTGATCGGTGCATCGCCCAACACCATCGGATACGCCACCGATTATCTGTCGATTTATCTGATGGGCACGTTGTTTGTCCAGCTTGCCACCGGCCTGAACTCTTTCATCAACAGCCAGGGGCGGCCGACCATCGCCATGTGCTCCGTACTGATCGGCGCATTCATCAACATTGTGCTGGACCCGGTATTCATCTTCGGCTTTGGCTGGGGTGTGCGGGGCGCCGCACTTGCCACCGTGATCTCGCAGTTCTGCAGCGCCGCATGGGTACTGCGGTTTCTCTGCTCCTCTGAAGCGTCGCTGCGTCTGGAACTGCGCTTTCTGCGCCCCGACCCCAAGGTACTGCGCTCTATCCTGTCTCTGGGGATTTCCCCCTTTGTAATGTCCAGTACCGAAAGTCTGATGGGCTTTGTGCTCAACGGCAGCCTGAGCGTTTATGGCGACATTTACGTCAGTGCGCTGACGGTAATGCAGAGTGCCATGCAGATGATCAGCGTTCCGTTGAGCGGTTTTGCGCAAGGCGCGGTTCCGGTGCTGAGTTACAACTACGGCCACCGCTCCGCAGACCGGGTGCGGCAGGGCGTCCGCATCGTTATGAGCGTGATGGTTCCCGTAAATCTGGCTCTGACGCTGCTGATGATTCTGTTCCCGGGGCAGGTGGCATCGCTGTTCACCAAGGACCCCGAGCTGATCGCCGTGGTGTCTGAGATCATGCCGCTGTTCATGGCGGGTATGACCATCTTTGGTTTGCAGCGCGCATGCCAGAACACCTTTGTGTCGCTGGGCCAGGCGGGCGTATCCCTGTTCATTGCGGTACTGCGCAAACTGATCCTGCTGATCCCTCTGGCGTTGCTGCTGCCCCATTGCTTCGGGCTGGGCGTGTACGGCGTATACGCTGCCGAAGCGGTCGCCGACGCCACC
>JBJEYG010000098.1:0-2078 GCA_051886555.1 Gemmiger sp. | reverse complement strand
GCCCTGTGCATGATCCTCACCTTTGTGCCTGTCAGCGCTTTGGCGGAAGATGCCGCCGGCAGCTCCGACACCGGCGCGGTCATGGATTCCACAGTGGAAAACGAACCCGAAGAACAGCAGGACGTCGCGGAAGGCTCCGCCGCGCAGCCGCAGACGTCGACTTTCAGCCTGCCGTCTTCCACGGCCGCCGTCAACGACGCCGCAGCATACAGCCTGACCATGGGCACAAAGCCCGCGGACGGCACCACCACCGGCAATCCCTTTGTGCAGGGCACCGGCGGCAGCAACAGTTTCCGCATCCCGGCGATGGTCACGCTGAACGACGGTACCATTGTGGCGGCAGCGGACGCCCGTTGGAATACCACCTATGACGGCGGCGGTCTGGATACCATCGTCAGCTATTCTGTCAATAACGGCGACAACTGGAACTACACCTTCGCCAACTATCTGGGCGACAACGGCAATACATACAACGGCAGCGGTTCGACTGCCTTTATCGATCCTGCCCTTGCCACGAACGGCGAGACCGTCTATATGCTGTGCGACCTGTACCCCTACGGCGTCGCGCTGAACGGCAGCGGCAACACCGCACCCAGCAAGGATGTCGGCTTCAACGCCGACGGCACGCTGAAGCTGGCTGCCAGCGGTTCCTCCACTTACGATTACTACCTCAAGGACGGCCAGATTTACGATTCCGGCAACAACGTGGTATCCGGCTATACCGTGGATGCTTACTTTAACATCACCGGTAACAGCTATGATACCAACCTGTTCTTCTCCGACTCGCCGTATCAGGTCGTGCGCACGGGCTATCTGTACCTGACCCAGTCCACCGACGGTGGTAAGACCTGGTCTGAACCTACCCTGATCCCCAATGTAAAGACCTCCTCCGAGCAGGTCTGCCTGGTTGGCCCCGGCCGCGGCCTGGTGACCGGCGGCAAGATCATTTTCCCGGTGTACAGCTACAATGGCAGCGCTGGAAGCCAGCAGATGGGCTTCATCTACTCCTCTGATGGTGGCGCAACCTGGAGCCGTTCCGCCAACTTTACCGGGGCCTCTTGGAGCTCTGAGGCTGCGGTCGTTGCGCTGAGCGACGGCACGCTGCGGTTCTTCTACCGCAACGGCACTTCCCGTTTGTGCTATGTGGATTATTCCTGGGAAACAGGCAGTTGGGGCAGCGCCGTGAATACCGGCATCGCCACCAACTCCAACACGCAGATTTCCGCTATCTCTTATTCCAAAACCGTGGACGGCAAGCAGGTCATTCTGGTGTCCTGCCCCACCGGCAGCAATAGCAACGGTTCCGCCGATTCCAGCGCCAGCGCCCGCCTGAACGGCAAGATCTTCGTTGGCTATGTCAACAGCGATCAAACCATGTCCTGGCAGAGCGACAAGGCAATTTCCGTCACGTCCGATAACAACCAGTTCATGTATTCCTGCCTGACGGAACTGGCAAATGGCAAGGTTGCCATCCTCTATGAAAATCAGGAGAGCGCCTGGGGTACCGGCGACAATTGCTACTACACCATGGGTTTTGCAACCTATAAGTTGGATCTGCCTTCAATTATTACAGATGTAGCTACCGGCGTTTCGGTAGATTTTGGTAATACCGAAGTAACCAAGATGACCGTTACAAAAAAAGGTGCAATTTCTGCACTGGGCGATCGACCCTATGTAGCGTATGACATCAGCGTTCCCAATTTTAGCGGCAACGCAAAGGTAACCATTCCTTTGAATGATACGTCCCTTTCCGGCGAAAACCTGCAGGCCGTTTACATCGATTATGACGGCAAGATTGCCGAAATGATCGACGGAACTTATGATTCTACGGCTAAAACCTTCACGTTTACCGCAACGCATTTCTCCACCTATGCGGTCACCCCCTCGCAAACCGTGCCCATCGAACTTACGGTGGGTGAAGCGAAAGAAATTACAGATAAAGCCGGCAATTACGAGAATTCCGATACCAACCAGAATCCCAATACTGCCATTGCTACAATGAAGGTTGATGGCACCGACGCCCAAAAAGGCGGCGTAAAATACACCGAGGCTTCCGTCACCTGCAAAACGCTGAAGAT
>JBJEYG010000097.1:0-2081 GCA_051886555.1 Gemmiger sp. | reverse complement strand
AGATCGTCAATGCGGTGGACGAGTACCAGCCCAAGTATCTGACGATGGAAAAAATCCTGAAAATCCTGCAGCAGAAAGCCCGCACGGTAGACTGCAAGCCGGTGGGCGTGCGCCTGCTGGTGGGTGGCCGCAACCGAAAGGGGGAGTTCCAGCTGGTCAGCATGGGCAGCGCGCAGAATTATGAGTTTCAGGTGCAGCCCGCCCGCCCCGACGCCTATCTGATCGAAGGCGCCTGCTCCCACACGCCCATCGAGCCGTTCCTGGAGCAGTATGTCAAGCCGCAGGCCGCCGGCTGGCGGTCGCTGGATGACGTGGCCGCCTCGCTGGACGGCTGTATCCGGGCCATCGCCGGGCAGGACAAAACGGTGAATACCAAGCTGTTCCGTCAGTTGATTCTGTAAGGAGGGCGCGGCCATGGAAGTAAACGAACTGTATGCGCTGCTGTCTGCCGGGCTGCCTCAGGATGTGCGCCGCCTGATGGAGGCGGGCGACCTGGAAGCAGCCAAACTTTGCACCGACGTGCACCTGGCTGACGAGACGCAGCCGGACTGCGCCCGCGGCGCGCTGCTGGCCGCACGGCATATCATGGACCTGCTGCCCGCAGAGTATCCGCTGAGCTACGACGCGCTGCTGGCGGCCCTTCAGGCGGAAATGCCGGACTTTGCCGCAGCGGAACTGAATTCGCTGATGTACGGCGGCGGGCTGGACTGGCGGTACATCGCAGGCAAGCCCTGCTTCCCCGCCCGCACGGTGGAGTCGCTGCGGCTTTACCCCAGCATGAACGCCCGCGGGCTCCACCCTGAAACGGGCTGCGGCACCGACGTGCGGGACGCTGTGCTGGCTTCCATGCACCGCGATGGTGCGGCGGAGGCGGTCATCACGCTGAAAGCCTCCATCGCGCCGGCGGCGGAGCTGGGCATTGCGCCGGACGCGGCCTGCCGGGCCTGGCTGCCGGTGCCGGCAAACGCGCCCCAGCAAAGTGAGATCCGGTTCCTTTCCGCCACGCCGGGGGCGCAGTTTGCCCCGGCCGACGCCCCCCAGCGCTGTGTGTTCTGGCAGGCGAAGGCGGGCGACGGGCCCTTTGCGGTGACCTACCGCTACCGCATCCGCGCCGAATACCGCGATTTGTACAACGAGACGTATGCCGACGCGCAGCAGCCGCTCCTGCGGGAGGATCTGCAGCCTCAGGCGCCCCATATGGAGTTTACGCCCTACCTGAGGGCGCTTTGCGCCGACATCACCGCCGGTTGCACCGACGCCCTGCAAAAGGCCCGCGCCATCTACGACTATGTGACCACCAGCACCAACTACCGCTACCAGCCGGCCTACGCGGTAATGTGGCCCATCGCCGAGAACTGTGCCCGCACCCACATGGGCGACTGCGGCGTTATGGCGCTGCTGTTCATCACGCTGTGCCGGATCGCGGGGATTCCCGCCCGCTGGCAGAGCGGCCTGTACGTCAAGCCGGACCACGCGGGCTGCCACGACTGGGCCATGTTCTATGTGGCGCCCTACGGCTGGCTGTGGGCGGACTGCTCCTTCGGCAGCGGCGCCCACCGCGAAGGCAACGAGCAGCGCCGCCGCCACTACTTCGGCAATTTGGACCCGCTGCGCATGGTGGCCAACCGGGAATTTTATGCCCGGCTGACCCCGCCCGACGGCGACTGGCGCGCCGATCCCTACGACAACCAGACGGGCGAGCTGAGCGTGGAGGGCGTCGGCCTGACCGAGCGGCAGATGGATCACCGCGTGGAAGTGGCGGCGTTTGAGACAGAGATGGAGTTGTGAATGCAAAAAGCACTTGCGCCATTGCCGGCCGCCGTTGCGCGGCCGGTTTTTCCGTTGCGGAATGGGGACGAAAAATGTGAAAAGACGGGTTGACTTCCCCTCTGCAGAGTGGTACAGTAGGGAACGGGAGAAAGAGAAACCGTGCGAGAATGGAACCGGAGCCGAGAAAACCGGTAAAAATACCGGCTAAAGCGGAAAAAACCGGAAAATTCGAGTAAAAATTCCCCAAAACCGGAAAAATCAATGGAAAGGCAGGTGGTAGTAGTGGAGTATCCCGGTAGTCCCGTGAACCG
>JBJEYG010000096.1:0-2084 GCA_051886555.1 Gemmiger sp. | reverse complement strand
ATAGTAGGCGTCGGGGATCAGGCCGGTGCGCTGCATAATCTTGGTGCGCATGCCGTCGTTGCGCAGCTTTTCGATGCGGTCCGCCGTGCGGCGGCACTGCCACACGATGGCATTATACACCGGTTTGCCGGTTTCGCGGTCCCACACGATGGTGGTCTCGCGCTGGTTGGTGATGCCGATGGCGGCAATATCGCTGTAATGTGCGCCCAGTTTTCCCATCGCTTCCATGGTGACGGAAAGCTGCGTGGACCAGATCTCCATGGGATCATGTTCCACCCAGCCCGGCCGGGGGAAGATCTGGGTAAACTCTTTTTGGGCGACACTGCAGATATTTCCCTGTCGGTCAAACAGAATACAGCGGGAGCTGGTCGTTCCCTGATCGAGGGAGATGATATACTTGGGCATGATGCTTCCTCCCTTTGTGTTATGGCAATGCCGTATCCTTTCCCATCGCGATCAGCAAACGTGCCGGTTCTGCCGGGGCGAGGCGTTTCAGAGCGCCGCTTCCGCCCGGGCCACAGCACTTTGCCCGGAACCGCGTGTAAGGCCTGGGTCATGAACGGCGGCATTGCCTTATCTTCCAAAAACCGGACAGGCTGAGGTGCGGCCTGTCCGGTGATTTCCCAAAATGTCGCTCCGCAGCGGAGCGTTTCCTTCTGTTTTGCGGAAAATTCAGTTCCCGGTATCCTGCTGGCTGCGCAGCGCAGCTTCCACCATCCGGCCTGAGAAGAACATCTCGTTGGCCACCACGGCCAGCGGGCCGATGTAGTCCAGCTTGTCACGCAGAGAGGACATGGTGATAATGCTGCTGTCATAAGCAGGGTCATACTTCCGGCAAGCCCGGAGGAAATGCTCCTGGAAATGGGGGAGCTCAAACATTTCACCGTAGAGAACGACCTTGTCCGGTGCGAACAACGTCATGGTACCGCCCACCGTATCGGCCAGCGTGGTGATGATATTGTCCAGCGTCCGCCACATTTCCCCGTCGCCGCAGACGACCCAGTCGGCAATGTTGCCGGCCTTGATGTTCTGCGGATCGCCCTGCGCAAACTCCCAGAGCCTCGGGGTCTTTTCCGGAGAGCAGATCGACCGCACCGACTGCGCCACCGCATGGGTGGAAGCAACGGTTTCCAGGCAGCCTTTCCGCCCGCAGCGGCATTGCCGTCCGTTGGGATCCACCGTCACATGGCCGATCTCCGCCGCTTTGCGGTGAACCCCTTCGTAAACCCGGTTCTGTATCACAAGCGCACAGCCCACACCGGGTCCCCATTTCAGAAAAACCACATTCTCCGCCCGGATCCCCTCACCGTAGATCAGCCCCGCCTCGGCAAAAGCCTTGACGTTGTTGGAAACAAACACCGGGTACCGGAGCAGATCCGTCAGAATGCGGCGTACCTCCACCGGGGAGCCCCACACGCGGTAAGCCAGCTGGCTGATGCCTTTCTGGCGATCCACCGGGCCGGGCAACGAAACCCCCACACCCAGAATACTGTCGCGGGGAATGTTGTGTTCCCACATCAGAATACGGCTTTCATCGGCAAGCTGTTTGAGGAACTGTTCAGGGGCCAGCTCCGACGCCGTGCGCACCGTGCGCGCGGCAATCGCGTTGCCCTTCAGGTCGCTCACCGTCAGGCAGGTGTCGTTTGCTTCAATGCTGATACACAACACGCTGCGGCATTGGTACTGAATGCCCAGAAGGATCTTTTTCCGGCCTGCACGGGGGGATTCCTGCATTTCGCCCAATTCGTTCAGCACGCCGGCTGCCAGCAGTTCGTTGCTGATCAGCGTGACCGTTGCAGGGGTAAGCCCCAGCGCGGTCGCAATATCCTTGCGGGACATGGGCCCGCTGGCATTGAGTAGCTTCAGAATGGCGCTGCGATTATTGAGCTTGACATTTTCCAGATTGATACCTGTTTTTTCCACAAAAAACAACCTTTCCCATAAAACGCCATCAGCGGCGAATACACTGACCATCTATTGGCAGTATATCGTTTTTTTAGGGTCCAGTCAATCGTTTTTCACCCTGCGCCGCTGCGGGAACCCTCCCGCAGCGGTACAGCGCGTTCTCATACAGAAGGATAGAT